>JALYHF010000106.1 GCA_030776745.1 Actinomycetota bacterium
GGCGGGGGTCGTCTCGCTGCTGGCTCTTCCCGCGGCGACGGTCGTCGCCCTGCTCCGGCACCGGCTGTACGACCTCGACGCCTACGACCTGGACACGCTGGTCGATCGCTCCCTGCTCTACGCCGGCCTGGGCGTCGTCCTCGCCCTCGCGTACTGGGGGGTGGTAAGCCTCCTGGGTGGCGGCCTGCTGGAGGAGGTGTTCTCGGTCAAGCCCGGGCTGGCGACCTCGCTGGTCGCCGCCGGCGTCGTGGCCGCCGCCTGGCGGCCTCTCCGCAAGCTCCTCGAGCTGGGACTGGACCGGCTGCGCTACGACAAGCTCGCTGCCGAGGCGCTCGCTCGTCTGGGGCACCGCCTCGAGGCCACCCTCACCCCCGAAGAGGTCCTCCCGGCCATCGTGGAGACCATCGCCTCCGCCCTCAGGGTCCCCTACGTCGCCGTGGAGGTCACCAGCGGGGAGCGCGTCATCGCCGCCGCCGCCCACGGCGAGCCCGGGACGGCGGACGTCGTGGTGAAGCTGGTCCACCAGGCCGAGGAGATCGGCCGCCTGCTCGTGGGCACCCGGTCTCCGCAGGAGCCACTCAGCGACGGCCACCGGCGCTTGCTGGACGAGCTGGCCAGCCAAGCAGGCGTGGCCGCCTCCGTGGTCCGCCTGACGGCGGAGCTCCAGCGCTCCCGCGCCCGGGTGGTGGCCGCCGCCGACGCCGAGCGCCGCCGCATCGAGCGCAACATCCACGACGGGGCGCAGCAGCACCTGGTGGCGCTGGCCGTGAACCTGCGCCTCGTCCGGGACCTCGGGATGGACGACCCCGAGCAGGCCGGGGCCATGCTGGATCAGCTGGCCAAGGACGTGCGGGACACCCTCCAGGAGCTCCGTGACCTGGCCCATGGGATCTACCCGCCGCTCCTGGTCGACAGCGGCCTGGAGCAGGCGCTGCGGGCCGCCGTGAACCGCTCGCCCCTGGATGCCGAGGTGGACACGGCGGGGATCGAGCGCTACCCGGCCGAGGTCGAGGCCGCCGTCTACTTCTGCTGCCTCGAAGCGCTCCAGAACGCGGCCAAGCACGCTGGTCCGGGCGCCTCCGTCACCATCCGGGTAGCCGAGGAGGAGGGGATGCTGGTGTTCACCGTGGCCGATGACGGCGTGGGCTTCGACCCCGCCGTGGTGGTCTGGAACGACGGCTTCACCAACATGAGCGACCGCCTCGGCGCCATCGGAGGGGCGCTCCACCTCGACTCCGAGCCGGGCCACGGGACCAGGGTGTCCGGCACCATCCCCCTGCCGTAGCCCGCCGTGGTCGTTGCCCCGTTCGGCTCGTGGCGCTCGGCCATCACCCCCGAGCTCCTGGTCGCGCACGTCGTCTCCCTCGGGCACGTGGTGACCTCCGGCCACGCCGTCTACTGGAGCGAGGGACGGCCCTCGGAGGGTGGCCGGCAGGTGCTGGTGCGGTGGACCGAGGACCACGGCCCGGTCGAAGCCATCCCGGCCGGGTACTCGGCCCGCACCACCGTCCACGAGTACGGCGGAGGGGCCTACGCCGTGCACGGCGAGCAGGTCTTCTTCTCCAACTTCGCCGATCAGCGCGTGCACCGCGTGGACCCCGGGGGAGCCCCCCGCCCCATCACGCCGGAGCCACCCGCGCCCGGCGCGTTCCGCTACGCCGACGCGGCGCTGAGCCCAGACGGTTCCTGGCTGGCCTGCGTACGCGAGCGGCACGGAGCGAACGGCGTCGTGGACAACGACCTGGTGGTGGTGGCGAGCGGAGGCGACGGGGAGCCTCGCCCGCTCGTCGACGGCCACGACTTCTTCGCCGCCCCCCGCCTCAGCCCGGACGGCCGCCGACTGGCCTGGCTGTGCTGGGACCACCCGCGCATGCCCTGGGACGGCACCGAGCTGTGGGAGGCCGACGTGGACGACATGGCGCTCGGCGACCGTCGCAGGGTGGCCGGTGGCCCGGCGGAGTCGGTCTCCCAGGCCCGGTGGAGCCCCGACGGCACCTTGCACTGGACCTCCGACCGCACCGGCTGGTGGAACCTCTACGCCGACGACGGTGGCGCCGGGCGGCCGCTGGCCCCCATGGACGCCGAGTTCAGCGGTCCCGACTGGCTGTTCGGCCAGTCGAGCTACACGTTCCTGGCCGACGGGACCCTCGTCGCCGCTTGGTCGCGGGCCGGCGTCACCCGTCTCGGCGCACTCGCTCCCGGTTCGCCCACCCTGGAGCCGGTCGAGACGCCGTACACCGCCCTCACGTCGCTCCAGCCCTTCGCCGGAGGCATCGTCGCCCTCGCCGCCTCTCCCACCGAAGAGCCCGCCGTCGTCGCCGTCGACATCGTCACTGGTGGGCGGCGCGTGCTCGCCCGCAGCCGCCCACGCCCTCCCGCCACCGGCGGGTTCTCGGTACCCGAGCACATCGAGTTCCCCACCGGGGGAGGCCGGACGGCCCACGCCTTCCACTACCCGCCGGCCAACGACGGCTACGACGGCCCCCACGGTGAGCGCCCGCCACTGGTGGTCCTCAGCCACGGCGGCCCCACGGCGGCCACCTCGCCGGTCCTGCGCCTGGAGACGCAGTTCTGGACCAGCAGGGGGATGGCCGTGGTGGACGTGGACTACGGAGGCAGCACGGGGTACGGGCGCGCCTACCGGGAGCGGCTCAAGGGGCAGTGGGGGGTGGTCGACGTCGAGGACTGCGTCAACGCCGCTCGCTACCTGGTCGCCCGGGGAGCGGCCGACGGTGACCGGCTCATCATCCGGGGGCGCAGTGCCGGTGGCTACACCACCTTGTGCGCGCTCACCTTCCACGACATCTTCGCGGCGGGGGCGAGCTACTACGGCGTCGCCGACGCCGAGGCGCTGGCCCGGGAGACGCACAAGTTCGAGTCGCGCTACCTGGACGGGCTCATCGGCCCCTACCCGGAGGCCCGGGACCTCTACCGCCGGCGCTCGCCGCTGCACTCCGCCGGGCTGCTCTCGGCGCCGCTCATCCTCTTTCAGGGCCTCGAGGACCGCGTCGTGCCGCCGGCCCAGGCCGAGGCCCTGGCCTCCGTGCTGCGGGCCAAGGGGCTGCCGTTCGCCTACCTGGCCTTCGAGGGCGAGCAGCACGGCTTCCGCCAGGCCGAGACCATCAAGCGGGCGGCCGAGGCCGAGCTGTGGTTCTACGGGAAGGTCCTGGGGTTCGAACCGGCCGACCACGTCGAGCCCGTGCCCGTGGAGAACCTGCCCGAGACGAGCTAGGGGTGGGACGCCTCCACCACGGTGTGGATGCCGCCCCGCACGAGCCAGTCGGTGGTCACCGTCACGCGGCGGGGCGCCACGGCGGAGACCAGGTCGTCGAGGATGCGGTTGGTCACGTCCTCGTGGAAGGCCCCCTCGTCACGAAAGCTCCACAGGTACAGCTTGAGCGACTTCAGCTCCACGATGCTGTCCCCGGGCACGTAGGAGATGGTCACGGTGGCGAAGTCGGGCTGGCCCGTGACGGGGCACACGCAGGTGAACTCGGGGGTCTCGCAGCGCACCTCGTAGTCGCGACCAGGATGCGGGTTCGGGACGGCGACGAGGTCCCCGGAGGGGCGGGTGGGCACGTCCCGGCGCTCCTGGGGCGGGGTCAGTCCTTCTTGCCCAGCATCCGGTTCATCTTGGTGCCACACACGGGGCACGTGCCCTGAGCGGCGCGGCGGCCGTTGGCCATCTCGACCTCTTGGCCGTCGAACTCGCGCTTCTCCCGGCACTTGACGCAGTAACCCTCGTACGTGGCCATGCCACGACCGTAGCCGAGCGGCCCCCGTCAGCCACAAACGGCGAGGCCGGCCAGATCGGGCTCGAGGAGCAGCGACCGACCGGCCAGACCCGCGTCCGCCAGCAGCCGGTCGCCGGTGGCCCGCACGCCGGCGGCCCGCTCGGCGTCGCAGACGGCGAGGAGCGTGGGGCCGGCGCCCGACCAACACGACGAGCGGGCGCCGGCGCTCACCAGGGCGGCCAGGAGGCCGGGGGCCTCGGGGAACAGCGGCGCCCGAGCAGGCTGGTGGAGGCGGTCCTCGCCGGCCGCAGGGACCAGCACGCGCCGGTCGGCCAGTCCCGCCAGGAGCAGGCCCATGCGCCCGAGGTTGAAGGTGGCGTCGGCGTGGGCCACGCGCGCCGGCAGGGCCGCTCGGGCCTCGGCCGTCGGCAGCGGCCGCGAGGGGACGAGCAGGACGAAGGCCAGGCCAGGATCGAGCGGCATCCGGGCGGCCACGGCTCGGCCCTCCACCCGGGCGGCGGTGACCAGCCCTCCGAGGACCGACGCCGCCGCGTTCTCCGGGTGACCGTCGAAGTCGGCGGCCACGCTCAGGGGGTCGGCC
>JALYHF010000107.1 GCA_030776745.1 Actinomycetota bacterium
GCGGGGCGCAGGTCCGGGCAGAGGCCCAGCCCACCCCCGCCACCGGCGCGGGGGGCCTCCCTTCCCGGGACGAGCTCACCAAGGCGTGGGGCGACGTGATCCTGCGCTCGCTCTCCGGGCGGTCCAAGGCCCGCTTCGGTGCCGGGCGCTTCACGGCCGTGGAGGGCGGGGCCGCCGTCTTCTCGCTGCCCAACGAGCACTATCTCGGCCGCTGCGAGGAGGTGCGGGACGAGGTGGAGGCAGCGCTGTCCGCCCACTTCGGGGTACCGGTGCCCCTGCGCCTGGACGTCGAGCGCGACGAGGCCGCCACGGGGGAGGCGCTCCCCGACGAGGACGAGGTCATCGACCTGGGCGAGCTGCGGGAGGGCGCTCCGGCGGTAGCCTCCCCCGTGGACCGCCTGAGGCAGGCGTTCCCCGGTGCCGAGGAGGTCCCGCAGTGAGTGAGCCGCAGGCGAGCGAGCAGTTCGACATGGGGGCGCTGCTCGAGCAGGCCCAGGCCGTCCAGCAGCAGCTCCTGGAGGCGCAGGCGGCGGCGGCCGAGCAGGTGGCCGAGGCCCAGTCCGGCGGCGGGGCGGTGAAGATCCGCATCACCGGCGGCATGGAGTTCAAGTCCGTGTCCATCGACCCCCAAGCGGTCGACCCCGGCGACGTTTCCATGCTCGAGGACCTGATCCTGGTGGCCTGCAACGAGGCCGTGGCGCGGGCCCAGGAGCTGACCCAGGAGGCGGTGGGCGCCCTGGACCTGGGGGAGCTGGGCGGGCTCGACGCCGGGCACTAGGTGTACGCCGGCCCCGTCCAGGCCCTGATCGACGAGCTGGGCCGCCTCCCCGGAGTGGGGCCGAAGTCGGCCCAGCGCATCGCCTTTCACCTCCTCAAGCTGTCCAAGGACGACGCCGTCCGCCTGGCGCGGGCCATCACGGAGGTGAAGGAGCGCATCTCGTTCTGCCGGCGTTGCTTCAACGTGGCCGAGGGCGAGGAATGCGCCACCTGCCTCGACGACCGGCGCGACCCCACGGTGATCTGCGTGGTCGAGGAGCCCCGCGACATCGTGGCCGTGGAGAAGACCCAGGAGTACCGCGGCCGCTACCACGTGCTCCAGGGCGCCATCAGCCCCATCGAAGGCGTCGGCCCCGAGCAGCTCCGCATCCGGGAGCTGTTGTCCCGGATCGAGGGCGAGGGCATCACCGAGGTCATCTTGTGCACGAACCCCAACATCGAGGGCGAGGCCACGGCCATGTACCTGGCCCGCCTCCTCGGCCCCCTCGGCGTCAAGGTCACCCGCATCGCCAGCGGCCTTCCCGTCGGCGGGGACCTGGAGTACGCCGATGAGCTCACGCTGGGGCGGGCCCTGCAGGGGCGGCGCCAGGTGGACGGTTGACCACGAAGATCTTCCTGGTGGACGGAACCTACGAGGTGTTTCGCCACCACTACGGCGTGCCCCAGAAGGTGCGTGAGCGCGGGTCTCGGCGGGCCGCCGCCCGGGGCGTGGTGGGGTCGGTGCTGGGCCTGCTCGAGGAGGGCGCCACCCACGTGGGCGTGGCCACCGACCACGTCATCGAGTCGTTCCGCAACCAGATGTGGGCCGGGTACAAGGACGGCACCGGCGTACCCGAGGACCTGGCCGCTCAGTTCCCCGTCCTCGAGGACGCCCTCGAGGCCATGGGGGTGGTGGTGTGGGCCATGGTCGACCTCGAAGCCGACGACGCGCTGGCCTCGGGCGCCGCCGTCGCCGGCGAGGACGACCGCGTCGACCAGGTGGTCATCTGCACGCCCGACAAGGACCTGGCTCAGTGCGTGGTGGGGGACCGGGTGGTGCAGCTCGACCGCCGAAGGGGGACCACCATGGACGAGGCGGGCGTGCGGGCCAAGTTCGGCGTCGAGCCGACCTCGATACCCGACTGGCTGGCGCTGGTCGGTGACTCCTCGGACGGCTACCCGGGTCTCAAGGGCTGGGGGGCGAAGGCGGCCGCCGCTGTGCTGCGCCGCTACCACCACCTCGAGGACATCCCGCGCCTGGGCGAGCGATGGGAGGTGGCCGTGCCGGGAGCGAGGGCCCTGGCCAACACCCTCCACGAGCACCGGGAGCTGGCCTTCCTCTTCCGAGACCTGGCCACGCTGCGGGTGGACCGCTCGTTGCTGGCCGATGTGGCGGCGCTGCGCTGGGCCGGCCCCACCGCCCGCTTCGCTGTCGTCAGCGAGGAGCTGGGGGCGCCCCGACTCGCCGAGCGGGCCGAGGCGTTGGCCACTACCCGGGCGGCGCCCTGAACGGCTCGGGCAGGGGCAGCACGAGCGCCTGGCCCAAGCGACGCACGTACTGGCGGCGGCTCACCTCGACGGCGCCCAGGCTGGCCAGGTGCGGCGTCTGCCACTGGACGTCGAGAAGCTCGGCGCCGGAGTCCCGGAGGAGGCGTACGAGGGCCACCAGCGCCGCCTTGGACGCGTCGGTGACGCGGTGGAACATCGACTCGCCGGCAAAGAGGCCCCCGATGGCGACGCCGTAGAGGCCGCCGGCCAGCGAGCCGTCCTCCAGCGACCAGGACTCGACGCTGTGGGCCCAGCCGAGCCGGTGCAGGCGCACGTAGGCCTCCCGCATCTCCGCCGAGATCCAGCCGTGGGGCCGGACGGGGTCGGCGCAGGCCTCGATCACCTCCTCGAAGGCGGTGTCGAACCGGATGTCGAAGCGGGCGCACGACTTGCGGAGCGAACGACTCACCCGCACGCCGTCGACCGGAAGGATGGCCCGGGGATCGGGGGACCACCACGCCACCAGGTGGCGCCCGCCGTCGTGGTCGAGGGGCATCGGGAACAGCCCGGCGCGGTAAGCGGCGAGGAGCGTGCCCGGCGCCAGGTCGGCGCCCACGGCCACGATGTCGTCGCTCGGCGCCCGGGTGACGTCCGGGAAGGCCCACCGCGTCGGAGGAGGCTCGATCGGCACGGGGAAAGTGTCACCCACGCCGGGCGGGGCTGGGGCCCCGGCGAGGGAACGATGGGCGCCGGGCGGGGCTGGGGGTCCCCGCCTCGGCGGGGAGCCGGGGTTGGGGCCCCGGCGAGGGAACGGATATAGCCTCCGACCATGGCGCAGCACCCGTTGCACGAGAGCCTCCAGGACCTGGCCCGGCGCAAGGAGGAGGCGCTCCACGCCGGCTCGGAGCGCGCCGTCCAGCGCCAGCACGCCCGCGGCAAGATGACGGCCCGGGAGCGGGTCGACTACCTGCTCGACGACGGGTCGTTCCAGGAGCTCGACATGTTGGCCCGGCACCGGGCCGAGGACATGGGCCCCGACGACCGGCGGCCCTACACCGACGGCGTCATCACCGGCTTCGGCACCATCGACGGCCGCAAGGTCTGCTTGTTCAGTCAGGACTTCACCGTCTTCGGCGGCTCGCTCGGTGAGGTCTTCGGCGAGAAGATCCACAAGGCCATGGACCTGGCTGCTTCCGTCGGTGTCCCGATGATCGGCCTCAACGACGGAGCGGGCGCCCGGATCCAAGAGGGGGTGGTGTCCCTCGACATGTACGGCAAGATCTTCCACCGCAACGTCGCCAGCTCCGGTGTCATCCCCCAGATCAGCGTGATCCTCGGGCCCTGCGCCGGCGGCGCCGTCTACAGCCCGGCCATGACCGACTTCATCTTCATGGTCCACGAGCTGTCACACATGGCCATCACCGGACCCGACGTGGTGAGGGCGGTGACCGGAGAGGACGTCACCATCGAGGAGCTGGGCGGGGCCATGACCCACGCCAGCCGGTCCGGCGTGTGCACGTTCGTGTCCGCCGACGAGAAGTCCTGCCTGGACGAGGTGCGCCACTTGCTCTCCTTCCTTCCGGCCAACAACCTCGAGAAGCCGCCGGTCGCCGAGTCCGGCGACGAGCGCTACCGGCGCACGCCCGAGCTGGTCGACCTGGTGCCGGCCAGCCCCAACCAGCCCTACGACATGAAGCGGGTCATCGCCGCGGTGGTGGACCGGGGGGAGTTCCTCGAGTACTTCGCCCACTGGGCCCTCAACATGGTCTGCGGCCTGGCCCGCCTCGACGGCCATGTCGTGGGCCTGGTGGCCAACCAGCCCCAGGTCCTGGCCGGCGTGCTCGACGTGGAGTCCTCCGAGAAGGCAGCTCGCTTCGTACGCACCTGCGACGCGTTCAACATCCCGGTCGTGACCTTCGTGGACGCGCCGGGCTTCCTGCCCGGTACGGACCAGGAGTACGGGGGCGTCGTCCGCCACGGCGCCAAGCTGCTCTTCGCCTGCTGCGAGGCCAGCGTCCCCCGGGTCCAGGTCGTCACCCGCAAGGCCTACGGCGGGGCCTACGTGGTCATGAGCTCGAAGTCCACCGGCTGCGACCTGGCCTTCGCCTGGCCCTCGGCCGAGTTCGCCGTGATGTCCCCCGAAGGAGCGGTCGACATCCTCCACCGCCGGGAGCTGGCCGACGCCGCCGATCGCCCGGCTCGCCGGGCCGAGCTGGCGGAGGAGTACCGCCAGCGCCAGGTCAACCCCTACGTCGCCGCCGAGCGGGGCTACGTGGACGACGTGATCGACCCGGCCGACACCCGCGCCGTGCTCGTGCGCAGCCTGGACATGCTGCGCTCCAAGCGGGAGGAGCTGCCCAAGAGGAAGCATGGCAACGTCCCGCTCTGAGGGCGGGGCGCCTCTTGCCGGCCGCGGTGGGCCCGAGCCCACGAGCTCGAGCCCGTCGGCGGAGGAGCTGGCGGCGATCGTGGCCGCCGTGGAGCTGGCATGGCCCCGGCCCGTGGCCGCCGCCACCGAGCGTCGGCCCCAGGGCCGGTGGCGCTTCTCGGGGCGCCGGTGGTGGCCGGGGCGTTTCGGGCACCGGCGCCGCGCCTGGTGATCGGCCACCTTTCGGCCATCCTCGGGGGTCTCAACCGGCGGTGGACGGCCTGGGGACGAGCTCAGGCGAAGTCGTGCTGGGCCACCTCCACCCGGCCCAGGCCGGCGCCGGGCTCCATGGTGCAGGCTCGGGTGAGGGCGCCCTGCGCCCCGGCGGTGATCTCGTCGGCCCGCAGGCCGTGGGTCGGGTAGCTGGCCACCCCGGCGGCCAGGCGCCGGATGTTCGACAGGTCCGGGGACAGGGCGATCTGCACGCGTTCGGCCGTCCAGACGCCGCCCTCCTCGTTGGTGTCCTCCAGCACCAGGCCGAAGGTGGTGTCACCGGTGCGGCAGGCGATGTCGGCCTCGCGAAGGGTCTGGCGGAGCAGGCGGGCGAAGGCGGCGAGCGCCTCGCTGCGGCGGCGGCCCACCTGCGACTGCGGGCCGGGGCCGACCTCGATGAGCACGACCGTCACCGGCCAGAGCCGGCGCCGGCCGGCCGCCACCCGACCCTCGACGGCCAGGTCGAAGAAGCGCCCGTCGGGCAGGCCGGTCTCGTGGTCGATCAGCGTTCGAGGCTCGGGCCCGGCGGGAAGGTCCAGGAGGTGGGCCAGGTCGGCCG
>JALYHF010000108.1 GCA_030776745.1 Actinomycetota bacterium
CCAAGGGGAGGCCCACGTAGCCCTGACCCACGACGACGACCTTTGTCTGTTCCGGAGCGTTCACGCGCAAATGGTGGCAGGTCCGGCCCCACCCCGCGTTCCCGGGGCTCGCTCAGGGGGCGACAGGCGCTCTCCGATGTCGAGAAACCCTTGTGCCGCAAGGGTTTCTCACTTGCGTCCTCGGACGAACATGTACGAACAGGGTATGTTCGAGCGGCTCTCCGAGGAGATCGACGAGCTCTCGATTACACCTGACAGCACCGCCATCGCCGCCGCCGTGGCCCTGCGTGACCGACTCGAGGCCAAGATCGCCGAGGCGGTCGCCACCTTCGACGCCGCGTCGCTGTGGGACCTCGAGTCGGCAACGTCGATGACGGCCTGGCTGCGCCACCACGCCGGCATGACCAGTCGAGACGCCGGCCGCACGGCGACGGCCGCCCGCCGCCTGCGCGATCTGCCGGAGACGGCCGCCGCGTGGCAGGCGGGCGAGATCAGCAGCGGGCAGCTCCACGCCATCCTGGCCGGCCTCGACCGCCGCACCATCGGCCTCTTCGCCGAGCACGAAGCCGCCCTGGTGCCCACCCTCGTCGGCCTGTCGGTCACCGACACCGCCCGTGTCATGGCGTACTGGAGGACCCACGCCTCGTCCGCACTGGACGACGATGCCGAGCCGGTCGAGCGGGAGCGGGCACTCCACCTCTCCCGGACGCTGGGCCACACCTGGGCCCTCGACGGCGTCCTCGACCCCGAAGGGGGCGAGGTCCTCGCCACCGCGCTGCGCCTGGCCGACAGTCCCGACGTCGAAGCCGAGCCGGCTCGCACCTCGGGTCAGCGGCGCGCCGACGCCCTGATCGACGTGTGCCGGTTCTTCTGGACCACCAGACGCACCGCCCGGGCGGCCGCCACCGGCCGCACGTCAACGTGGTGATCGACCTGGACGACCTGGAGGCCCGCCGTCCGGGCCGCGCCGTCGACGGGCCCCTCCTCGACGGGCCGAGCCTCCAGGCGCTGCTGTGCGATGGCGCGGTGCACCGCATGGTCACCGCCGGGCGCTCGGCCGTGCTCGACTACGGCACCACCACCCACACCATTCCGGCGCCGCTGTGGAACGCGCTGGTCGTGCGGGACGAGCACTGCCGCTTCCCGGGTTGCGACCGCCCCGCATCGTGGTGCGAGGGCCACCACGTGGTTCCCGTGGTGCAGAACGGGCCCACCTGCCTGGCCAACCTGGTGCTGGCTTGCTCACGGCATCACCACCGGCTCCACCAGCCCGGCTGGCACGCCAAGCTCAAACCCGACGCCACCCTGGAGGTCACCGATCCTCAGGGGCGCCAACGCACCACGGCCTCGCCCCGGGCCGGCCCTTGCCGTGGTAACGCCAGGGCCGGACCTGCGTCGGCGTGATCCTCGGTCGCTCGATGATCGCCGGCTCGGACTCGCGCTTTCGACGGGCTTTCTCGGCGTACGTGACCTCGTCGGCCTCGGCGAAAACCTCACCCCTGCTGCGCGCCTCTTCTGGCACCGGCCCCGAGCCGGCTATCAGCCACGACCCGTGCTCAGCGGCTTCCCGGGCGATGGCGTTGCCCCGGGCCAGCCCGGCGGCCCACTCCTCCGGAGACCACGCCAGTGGCTGCACCCCGACGGGTGGGACCCCGAGGACGTCGAGCCGCCTGTGCCATCCCTCGGGGAGGTGGTCGGCGACCACGAGCACGTCGACGTCGCCTCTGCGTCATCGGAGCCGTAGGCCCGGGGCGATCCCGAGGGATGGGCGTCGGGGTAGCGCGGAGGGATGTAGTGGCGGGAGAGCCGGCGCAGCGCGGCAGCGATCGGCTCGGGCAGCGGTCCTCCTGTCGCCTCGGCCAGCGCCTGGCCGAGCACCACGAGGTCGTGCCCCCACCGGTCCGGCGCCGATCCCGTGCAGCAGGCCCTTCACGCTGAGCTGCGCGGCCTGCTCGGCGAGGAAGCAGGCCCACTGGTGCAGCCCCGCCTCGGGCTGGAGCCGTGCTCCGGTCAGGGCGTCGCCGGACGCTTCGCGCCATCGGTCGACCTCGGCGTCGTCGAGCATCCTCAGCGCTTTCGACGGGCTTTCTCGGCGTACATGACCTCGTCGGCCTCGGCGAAGACCTGCTCGATGGCGGCCGACGGGCGCCAGCACACCCCGCCCACCGAGGCCGGGGCGCCCTGCTCGTCGAGGGCCCGCCGAAAGCGGTCGAGCAGCACGCTCAGGTGGGCCTCGTCGCAGTCGAGGGCCAGGACGGCGAACTCGTCGCCACCCGTGCGGGCCACGGTGTCGCTCTCCCGGCTGGTGGCGACCAGCGTGCCAGCCACCAGGCGCAGGAGGAGGTCCCCCCCGAGGTGGCCCTGGCTGTTGTTGACCACCCTGAGGTCGTCCACGTCCACCACGATGATGCCGGCCTGGCCGCCGTAGCGGCGCAGCCGGCGCTCCTCGGCCTCCACCGCTCTGTCCCAGGCCCGCCGGTTGGCCACCCCGGTGAGGGGGTCGGTGAGGGCCTCTCCCTCGGCCTGCACGGCCCTACGGGCCTCGCTTTCGGCCCGGTAGGCGTGCTGCTCGATCTCCCACTCGGCGCCCAGCACGGCGGCCAACAGGTCGGCCAGGCGCAGGATCTGAGCGACCGGGAGCGGCCCCTGCGCGCGGGCGGCGACTCCGAGCCCGCACACGGCGCCGAAGGCCGAGCCATCGGGGAGCTCCAGGGGCACGACCAGGTCCGTGGCCGCGTCCGGTCGGATGCGGTCGCCCTCGGCCACGGCGTCGTCCTCACCGGCCCGGCACAGCACGGTGAGCTTCTCGCCGGAACCCCGGGCGACGACCCACGTCAGCTCGGGGATGCGCTCGTGGGCCTCCTCCACCACCGCCATGGCGGCCCTGCGGACCCGAGCCGAGGTGAGTGCCCGCCGCCCCATCTCAGCAGCTCCACTCCGCGGGGCTCGTCACGACGACGGTTCGCGCCACCCCGCCATGGTGCCTCGGCCAGCTCCCCGCGGTCGCATGGGGGTGTATCGGCACGAAACGGAGGAACTTCACCTCTCGTGTGGATCCTCCAGGCGGTCGCCACCGGCCACCACGGCAGCTGCGCCCACGAGACCGAAGGCCAACGCCACGACGCCCCACACGAGCCCGCCCGGGCGCAGCCCGAGGGCGTGGTCGACGGACACCCGGCCGGGACCGGTGAAGGCCAGGACGGTAGCCACGGCGGCGGCCCCGAGGAGGAACTGCTGCTCGGGCTCGAAGGCGAAGCCGCTCCGCCAGTAGGCCCGGCGACACACCACGACAGCCAGGCCGATCACGGTGGCTGCCCCGAAGGGCGTGAGCAGACCCAGTCCCAGCACGACGGCGGCCAGAACCTCGGCCGGCCCGGCCATGGGGCCGGCCACGCTGTGCGGGTGGCCGGCAGCAGGGAGCGAGGCGTTGGGGTCGACGAGGGCCGCCGCCCTCCGGCTGCCCCGCCACCCGAACCATCGCGACAGGTTGTGCTCCCCGTGGGCCAGCAGCGCAGCGGCCAGGGCCAGGCGGAGCAGGAGCAGCCCCGCGTCCACCACCAGGCGGGCCTACTCCTCGAGGCGGAGGGCGGAGATGAAGGCCTGCTGGGGGACTTCGACCCGCCCGATGTTCTTCATGCGCTTCTTGCCCTCCTTCTGGCGTTCGAGGAGCTTGCGCTTGCGGCTGATGTCCCCGCCGTAGCACTTGGCCAGGACGTCCTTGCGCTTGGCCCTCACCGTCTCGCGGGCGATGATGCGCCCGCCCATCGCCGCCTGGATGGGCACGTCGAACATCTGGCGGGGGATCAGCTCGCGCAGCTTGGCCGTCATCTTCCGCCCGTACTCCTCGGCCTTGGACTTGTGGATGACAGCGGAGAAGGCGTCGACGGGAACCCCGTTGAGCAGCACGTCGATCTTCACCAGGCTGGAGGCGTCGTAGCCCGCCGGCTCGTAGTCGAGGCTGGCGTAGCCCTTGGTGCGGGACTTGAGCTGGTCGAAGAAGTCGACCACCACCTCGGCCAGGGGGATGCGGTAGACGAGCTCCACCCGTTCGGGCGACAGGTACTCCATCTTCATCAGCTCGCCCCGCCGGCCCTGGGCCAGGTCCATCACCGTGCCCGTGTACTCGCTCGGCAACAGGACGGTGGCGGTGAGGAAGGGCTCCTCGATGGCTTCGACCTCCGCCGGGCCGGGCATGTCGGAGGGGTTGTCCACCTCCACCGTGGGCCCGGTGGTCAGGTGGGCCAGGTACTTCACGCTCGGCGCCGTGGCGATGAGGCTGAGGTCGAACTCTCGCTCCAGACGCTCCCGCACGATCTCCATGTGCAACAGCCCGAGGAACCCGCAGCGGAACCCGAAGCCGAGCGCGCCCGACGTCTCCGGCTCGTAGGTGAAGCTGGCGTCGTTGAGGCGGAGCTTCTCCAGCGCATCCCGCAGGTCGGCGAAGTCGTCGCCCTCCACCGGGTAGAGGCCGCAGAAGACCATGGGCTTGGGATCGCGGTACCCCGGGAGGGCCTCGGCGGCGCCGCGGGAGGCCGTCGTGACGGTCTCGCCCGAGCGGGCCTCGCCCACGTCCTTGATGCCGGCCACGAGATAGCCCACCTCGCCCGGCCCGAGGGAGGCCACGGGCGTGGGCCTGGGCGTGCGGATGCCGATCTCCTCCACGTCGTGGGTGGCCCCGGCCTGCATGAAGCGCAGCCGCTGGCCGGCGCTGAGGGTGCCGTTGACGATGCGCACGGCGCTCACCACCCCCCGGTACTGGTCGTAGTGCGAGTCGAAGATGAGCCCCTGGAGCGGGGCGTCGGGATCGCCCACGGGGGGAGGGATGCGAGCGACGACGGCGTCGAGCAGCTCGGCCACGCCCTCCCCGGTCTTGGCGCTGATGCGCAGGATGGAGTCGGCCGGGATGCCCAGCACCCGCTCGATCTCGGCCGCGTAGCGCTCGGGCTCGGCCGCGGGCAGGTCGATCTTGTTGAGGGCGGCGACGATCTCGAGGTCGTTCTCCAGGGCCAGGTAGCAGTTGGCCAGGGTCTGGGCCTCGATGCCCTGGGCGGCGTCGACCACCAGCACCACGCCCTCGCAGGCGGCCAGGCTGCGGCTCACCTCGTAGCCGAAGTCCACGTGGCCTGGCGTGTCGATGAGCTGGATGACGTGGTCCCCCCACGTCACCCGCACGTTCTGGGCCTTGATGGTGATGCCCCGCTCGCGCTCGATGTCCATCGAGTCGAGGAACTGCTCGCGCATGTCGCGGGGATCGACGGCCTTGGTGAGCTCCAGGACACGGTCGCTGAGCGTGGACTTGCCGTGGTCGATGTGGGCGATGACGCTGAGGTTGCGAAGACGGTCGAGGGCGATCACGATACGGCCATCGTATGGGCGGGTCAGGCACGGGAGGCGATGGTGGCAGCGAAGCACGCGATCGACGGCGGGCCGCGCCTCCGCGTCGACGACGAGGGCCGCGGCTACTGGTCCCGCTGCGCGTGCGGCTGGGAGAGCGAGCTGTGCGCCACCGCCGCCCTGGCCGACGCCGTGGTGGAACAGCACGTGCTCTTCGCCCGGCGCCGGGCGGGCAGGTCGTCCAGCACCGGCCGGTCCTGAGCGGGCGCTGCTAGCCTCTTCTCCTCGTGGCCAACATCAAGAGCCAGATCAAGCGCAATCGCCAGAACGAGGAGCGGCGCGTCCGCAACAAGGCGGTCCGCTCGGAGATCAAGACCCGCCTGAAGGGCGCCGTGGGAGCAGCCGAGTCGGGCGGGGAGACGGCGGCGGACGCGCTGCGCCTGGCCGTGAAGAAGCTGGACAAGGCGGCGGCCAAGGGCGTCATCCACAAGAACCAGGCGGCCAACCGCAAGTCCCGACTCATGAAGCGCCTGGCCCGCTTGGGCGACTCGGCCACCCGTTAGCCCACGCCGGACCGGAACAGCCGCCCGTTCAGCGTCGGGCCCGCCCGCCCAAGCGGCTGAGGCGGGCGACCAGCACCTCCATCACCAACACGTCGGGCCAACCCCTGGCTCCTCGGAGATCGACGTCGGCCTGGGCCAGCAGCTCGATGGCCCGCCCGATGCCGTCCGAACCCAGCTGTCGGGCCCGGGTGAGCGCCTTCTTGGCCGGGTACGGCGCCATGCCCAGCAGCTCGGCGGCGTCCTTCTCGTGGTTCACTCCCGAGCCGTCCAGGCGCAGCAGGGCCGAGAAGTGCCGGTGGAGGCCGGCCATGATGACGAGCGGGTGGCGGTCCCCGGCCTCCATCATGCGGTGCAGACGGGCCAGAGCGACATCGGTCTCGCCCCGGTCGATGGCGTCGGTGAGGTCCCACGGCGCCACCCCGCCGGCCTCCCCCAGGAAGGGCCGCAGCTCGTCCGGCCCCACCCGGGCGCCCTCCCCGTAGGCGACGGCCACGGCGTCGAGCAGGGTGGTGAGCCGCCCCACGTCCTCGCCCAGGTGCTCGGCCACGAGGTTGGCGGCGGCAGGGTCGAGGGTGACCGGGGCTTGGCGGAGGCGGGCGGTCAGCCACTGCGCTCGCCCCTTGCCCGTGCCCACGGCGGTGTCGACGACGGTGCCGACCTTCTTCACGGCGTTGATCAGCCGCTGGCTGACCTGGCCACCCCCGGCCGTGAGGACGAGGGCGGTGGTGGGCAGGGGATCCGCCAGCCACGCCAGCAGGGGCTCGAGGTCCTCGCTGCGGAAGCGCCCCACCTCGCGGGCCACGACCACGCGGCGCTCGGCCAGGAACGGCGGCGTGCGGCAGGCGTCGGCGATGGCGGCGGCGTCCACGTCGTCGCCCGAGAGGTCCTCGACGGCCAAGGGGTCCCCGCCGCTCAGCTCCTCGGTGAGCCGGTGCACCTCCTCGAGCACGAGCGTGGGGTTGTCCCCCTTCACGTACCAGGCGTTCACGCTGCGCTCACCGGGCCTCGAGGATGGCGGCGATGGCGTCGCACGTCCGGCGGGCGCCCCGCACGTCGTGGGCCCGCACGATGCGACAGCCGCGGGTGACGCCGAGGGCGGTGGCCGCCAGTGACGCCTCCCGGCGCTCTCCCACCTCGAGGTCCAGGAGCCTCCCCAGGAACGTCTTGTTGGAGGCCGACAGCAGCAGCGGGTAGCCGAGGGCGGCCAAGCGGTCCGAGGCGTGGAGGAGCGCCAGCGACTGCTGCGGCGTCTTCCCCAGGTCGAGGCCGGCGTCGACGACGATGCGCCCGGGGGCGACGCCGGCCGCCTCGGCGCGGCGAGCCCGCTCGACGAGGAAGTCGGACACGGCCAGGACCACGTCGTCGTAGTGCGGCTCGGGGTCGGGGACGCGGGGACGCAGGCGGATGTGGGTGGCGACCACGGTGGCGCCGGCCCTGGCCGCCAGCGGCAGGTACTCGGGGTCGGCGAAGCCACTGATGTCGTTGCCCACCACGGCCCCCGCCTCGTAGGCGGCGCCGGCCACCGACGCCCGCCAGGTGTCCACCGAGATGGGGACGTCGAAGCGGGCGGCCAGGGCTTCGACGGCGGGTAGGACGCGGTCCAGCTCCTCCTCGGCGCCGACTTCAGGGCCGGGCCCCGCCTTGACGCCGCCCACATCCAACGCATCGGCCCCTTCGGCCACCGCTTGGTCGGCCCGCTCCAGCAAGCGGTCCATCTCGAAGTGCGCCCCCCGGTCGAAGAAGGAGTCGGTGGTGCGGTTGAGGATGCCCATCACCAGGGCCCGCGTGGTGACGTCGTAGGACCGCTCACCGAGCACGAGGCGCACGAGCGGAAGCTATCGCCGCCCTCCTCCCGTCCCGGGAGGCAGGCGGCCGACCCGGACCTCCAGGTGGGGCCGGGCGCTCACCACGTCGACGCGCAGGCCGCCGGCGGCCAGCGAGGTGCCGGCCTGAGCGTTGGCCGGCGTGAGGACGAGGCGGGCGGGGTGGCGGGCCAGGACGGGGGCCATGGCCCGTCCGGCCTGGCGGCTGGCGC
>JALYHF010000109.1 GCA_030776745.1 Actinomycetota bacterium
CGATAACCCGGCCGGAGCGTCTCCCGGCGACCAACAGAACGGCGCTTCTGCACTACCCCTCCGTCACTTCCAACCGCCCGAAAGATCGGGAGACGAAGAAGACGCGGAGGCCGAGGCGGTGGCGTGCGAACGAAGGCAGCCGAGAGACGAGCCCCCGGTACTGGCGGTTGTCTGGGAGGGCAAGGCCGTACGTGGTGTCGGGGTCATCCATGCGCTGTACGAGTTCGCCGAGCGCACCAAGGAAGTAGTTCACCTGTTGCGGCTGGAGGAGCACCTCACCCTTGGCTTCGAGCACCCAACGAGCGCCTGGTCGCGTGGCCACGATGTCGGCCCCGCGGGTACGCCCCCAGGCGACAGTGACCTCGAAACTCTGCGCCTCGAGATGCGCCTTGACCGCTTCTTTGACCTCATCCTCCGAGATGAGTGTCCGATCGTGCGGTCGGGCGGACGCAGAGGCTGGAGGCGCCGC
Source organism: Actinomycetota bacterium (assembly GCA_030776745.1). Lineage (GTDB taxonomy): Bacteria > Actinomycetota > Acidimicrobiia > Acidimicrobiales > JALYHF01. The sequence continues at coordinate 470 of JALYHF010000109.1, forward strand.
CACGACCTCGCGAGCCTCCGACGACCGGAGACGGTTCACGATCTTGTTGTTGGGCCCGACGTAGCGCTCGACGATGCCCTTCTGCTCCAGGCCACGGCAAGCTTGGTTGACGGCCTGCCGGATGACACCTAGGTGAGCGGCAAGCTCGTCGTCATCGAGCGCCCGCGCCTGCACCCTGAGTTTTTCCACGATACGGTCGGCAAGCGACACCACGACAGCCGAGGCTATTCCGAGACCCCCTTGGTTCGCACCGACCGCACGCTCCGATCGCCGCACTGCGTCACGTCGCCGTCCGGACCTATCGGCGCGTCTGGAGCGGGGGCGGCGGGCGGTCATGAAACCTGCGCCTGGTCATTACTGGGCGCGAGGTAGGTGCCGGAGTGCGCAGGTGGAGCGCTGCCGCCGACCAGCTCCACGTAGGGCATGTCCCAGGGTTGGGGTCGCCCGCGGCTCCCGGGGTGCCCATTTCAGCTGATCGCGGCTGCGGACGCTGCGTCCGTGCCGGGCGTGGAGTGGGAGCCTGCGTAACGTGCAGGGTGGCAGACGTTGCCCGGGTCGATAAGTTGTCGAATCGAGGATGAGACTTTGATGGTTACCGCCCGTGCGAAGTCGGGGTTGTCTGCTCTGCTCATGTCTGAGGCTTTGCGTCTAGCGTCTCAGTGCAGGTCGATTGAGGAGTCGGAGAAGCATCTTGACTGGCCTCAGCCGCACCAAGAGGACAACATAGGTCATGCGGCGGCGACCGTCATCTTGGCTGCTGCCTCGCTTGAGGCCGCGATCAATGAGGTCTATCTTCAGGCCGTCGACGGGAACGTAGAAGCGTTTCCCTCGCTCACGGTGCCCGAGGTCGCCCTTTTGGCAAAACTTTGGGATGTGCTCGAGAGGTCACGCGCAGATGTACTAAGAAAGCATGACGTCGCTCTAACCCTCGCCGGACGTGCCGACATGTTGCTAGGCGAGCAGCCGGCCCAGGATGTTGCCAGCCTGGTCAAGCTTCGCGATCTACTCGTTCACTTCAAGCCGGAGTGGGGTGATGAGCTCGGGAGACACCCCAAAATCGAGAAACGACTCAAATCGGCGTTCGCCCCGAATCAGCTGTCAGCCCGAGCGCAAGGGCATATGTTGTGGTTTCCCGGCAAATGTCTCGGCGCCGGGTGCGCAGATTGGGCATGCGAGGTAGCGCTGAAGTACCACAGCGAGTTCACGACACGACTCGGAGTAGCCAGCCGCCTGCCGGCTGACTGACGCCGACGCTGCACTCCACCACCCCGCTGTCCCTCTCGGAAGGCGTTACTGCGCGCCGTATAAGTGCCGGAGTCGGGCGCTGTCTAGGGCCGGGTTGCTTGCTCCGGTCGAGGGCCAGCCGAGCAGGCGCAGTCCTCGCCTTCTAGACCTAGCCGGCAGCAGTTGACACCGCCCACGTGACCGGCGGCGTGTGTTCTGGGACGCCAGGATGGAGATCGCCGTAGGCGTCCGCTCGAGGGCGCCAGGATGTGATGACGCGGCAACTTCCTGGCGGTGTCACCGGCGACGGGATCGGCTAACTGGCACAGGGTCGCCTCCGCTGATCCCTTGAGCCAGATTCGCGCTCTCGCGGTCGACATCGGCGACGCCAGGCCGCGTGCGCGCTCTGCCGAAGACAGAAACCGATCCCCTCCCTAATTTCAAGGGGATTCACGCCTCAGGTAAAGGCCCGTATGCCTTTGTACGTTGAGAGACGGTGATGGACGAAGGCCGACACGACTTCGAGGGAGCGTTCGATGAGCTCTTTGACCGGGCCCGCTGCCTGGCCACCAGGCTGTTGGGCGATCGGACACGGGCCGAGGACACTGCCGCCGAGGCCCTCGCCCGTACCTGGCTGCACTGGTCGAAGGTGCGAAACCTCGACCACCGGGTGGCATGGGTGCTGCGGGTGACGACCAACCTCTGCCTCGACCAGCTCCGCCGCCGCCGACCCGTCGTCATGGTCGCCCCGTTCCCCGATCCCACGGACGCCGTCGCGCTGCGTCTGGCCCTCGCCGCCGCTCTGCGCAGCCTGCCCCGGCGTCAGCGCGAAGTGGTCGTGCTGCGCCACCTGGCCGACCTGCCCGAAACCGAGGTGGCCTCAGTGCTCGGCATCACGCCGGGGACGGTGGGCGCCCACCTTCACCGAGGGCTGGCATCCCTGCGAGCCCGCCTCGATGACGACCGAGAGGAGCTCCGCTTTGCCCTCGAATCCTGACCACATCCGCTCCCAGCGGCTGGCCGACGTCTACGCCCGAGCCGAGCGGCTCCGGCGGCAGCGTCGCGTCCGTTCGGGCACGGGAGCCGCCCTGCTCGGATCACTCGCCGTGTTCGTGGTCGCCCTGCTGGCGGGGAGCAACCTCGAGGTCCCCCAAGAGGTCACTAGCGCCGACCGGCCAGCCGCGTCGAACACGACCACCACGCATCGCCCCTCCACGACCACGACCGCCGGAGACGTCCCGACCCAAGCCGAACCCGAGGAAGGATCAACGACGCCCCTAGGCGAGGAGTTGGTAGTGGACCCTCCTCCTACGAGCCTCCCCACCACCTCGACCACCGTGGCGAGCGAGGCCGGCCCCGGCCCCCAGGACGCCACCGATGTCCCGACCTGTCGCAACAGCCGAGACCCGGCTTGTGGACCCTTCTACTTCGACCCGACGCCGGTGAACGAACCGATGGCCGTCGACGTGGTGTTCTCACCAGAGAACCCCGAGCCGGGCGAGGAGGTCACCTTCACCGTGCGGGTACGCGACGACGGCCCGGCGAGCCCCAGGAGCTGCATCAATATGCAGACCTACGGCGAGCCCGGGGAGATCGTCGGCCCAGTGTGCTCCGCGTCTTGCGCGCCCTCAGAACCCAAGTACGGCCCCTGGGACCCGCCGCCCCCGGAGAACGCCAACTTCGAGGAGACGTTCCGCTACACCTACATCAAGCCCGGTACCTACACCGCCACCTTCTCTTACCGGGGAACCGCTTGCAGCTTCAGCCCCTACCGCAGCTCCGGTGAGGCGTCGGTCAGGGTGGCGGTGGGCTGATCCCCCCGGGCGGGAGACCGATATTGGTGGCCATCTGAAACTGCCCGCTGGCGGGCAGTGGGTGCCCAATGACGGCCACTACGGAGTGTGGTCGGCGCGTAAGGGAGGTCTTCGACGTCGCTCCCGGATCCGGCGTACCGGGACACCCGCAGCCATCCGGGCGGCTGAGTCTTTATGGGGCGCGCATGGAGTACCGTACTCGGGCGCTTCTTGGTCCCTGGGCTACGGACGCAGCGGGCGCCGGCGCTGCAGGCCGTGTCCAACGGGTCGACCAGCCAGACGCGTGGAGCCTCAGCTACCCGCTTGACGGAAAGCGTGGGTTCCCTGGCTCTCGCCTCCTCCCCCACCATCGGAACGCCCGGTTGCAGTTCGGCGAGCCGCAGACCGAGGCGACGTTCCGCCTCAACGTCCGCTGCGGTGACCACCTCACCGGCCGACTTCTCCCAGACCTGCAGCTCCTCCCGGCGGTCGAAGGCTGGCTCGAGGACCGCGGCGGCGACCTCCTGGACGGCGAGTGCCACCTCCTGAGCAGCCGCGTCAACCTTCTCCCGCCGGCATCCGAGCAGGCCGCTGGTCGGGCACAGGGCCGATCTCAGCCCAGGTCATCGGACGGGAAGAGGGCGCGCACGGACAGCGCCTTCGGCGAGCTTGGCCGTCCCATAGGTCTTGGCCTCCTTCCGGACGAACGCTCCCGGGATCCCCGTAGCCAGCTGCGATTGCCGTCGCGACCGGGACCCCGCCGAGCTCAAGGCCGGCGACGACCTCGGTGGTGTCGGGCACCAACTTGGCCATGTGGGCTGCGATGGCGGCCAAGAGCTCTGGGTCAGCCTCAAAACAGGTACTTGTCGAAGTAGGTCGAGGCGACCGGGCCAGAGCGCAGCGTGAAGTCACCGGTCAACCGGCACAGCTCCCCGACCCGGGCGGCCAACGTCGCCCGGTCGATCCCAGGTCACGACCGCCACGCGAGTAGTCTCCCACGAGGACCGCGATGGTCATTGCCCCAGGCCCGGCGGCGGCGCCCTACGATTCGTCGCAGCGCGGCTCCCGCATTTGGCGACCCGTCACCCCAGGAGGTAGCCCGATGACATCGCTGGCGGTGACCACCGTGGCGGCGGCAAGGGCAGCGTGAGCACCGCCGCCGCCGTCCCGGAGACCAGGGGGTTGTCGGGCGAGCACGCCTGGACGACGCTGCGACGCATGGGACGGCGCCGCCTGCTGGCCGACGCCTTGCTGCGCATGCGGGTCTCG
>JALYHF010000110.1 GCA_030776745.1 Actinomycetota bacterium
AGCGGCAGGTGGCGGGCACCGCCCGTTCGATGGGGATCACGGTCAAGTGACCCACACCCACCGCGACAGCAAGAAGTACACCGACGCCGTCCGGCGCTTCGACCGACAGCAACAGCACGGGCCCGGAGAGGCCATCGACCTGGTCAAGAGCCTGGCGTCGGCCGGCTTCGACGAGACGGTCGAGCTGGCCGTCCGCCTGGGCGTCGACCCCCGCAAGGCGGACCAGATCGTGCGGGGCACCGTGGGCCTGCCCGCGGGCACGGGCAAGGACGTCCGGGTGGCGGCCTTCGCCGCCGGTCCGGCGGCAGCCGAGGCCCGCGAGGCGGGTGCCGACGTCGTGGGCGCCGACGACCTGGTGGCTCGGGTCCAGGAGGGGTTCCTCGACTTCGACGTGGCCGTCGCCACTCCCGACCAGATGGCCCAGGTGGGCAAGCTCGGCCGGATCCTCGGTCCCCGGGGTCTCATGCCGAACCCGAAGACCGGCACGGTCACCACCGACATCGGTCGAGCCGTCCGCAAGTTCAAAGGCGGCCGGGTCGAGTACCGCACCGACCGGTATGGCAACATCCACGTGCCCATCGGCAAGGTCAGCTTCGACCGCCGGGCCCTGCTGGAGAACCTGCGAGCCGTGATCGACGAGCTCAACCGGGCCAAGCCCGCTTCGTCCAAGGGCCGCTACATGCGTGGGATCACCGTGTCGTCCACCATGGGGCCCGGCGTCAAGCTCGACCCGACTCCCATGCGGGCCATCGACGAGGAGCTCGCGGCCGTCCCCAGCTGAGAGCCCGAGCGGCCCTCTGAGCGGGGCGCAGGCGTAGTACCATCGGGTTCCACAGACTCAGACCCGCCGTAGACATTCGGTGCGCGTACGCGCAGAAGTGGCCCCCTGGGGCCCGCCAAACGAGGCGTGAACCTCCTTCCCGGAGTTCGCGCGCGAACCAGGAGGAGGGGCCCCATGGCCGCCGAGAAGCCCAGACCCGAGAAGGTCGCCGTGGTCGACGAGGTGCGGACGCGGCTCTCGACGGCTTCGGCCGCCCTGCTCACGGAGTACCGGAGCCTGAAGGTCGGCGATCTGGCCCGGCTGCGCCAGTCGGTCCGCCAGGCCGGAGGCGAGTACCGCATCTACAAGAACACCCTGGTCCGCTTGGCCGTCCGTGAGCTCGACGTCGACGGGCTCGAGGAGCTGCTGATCGGTCCGACCGCCATCACCTTCGTCGACGGCGACGCGGTGGCGGTGGCCAAGGCCCTGCGGGACTTTTCCCGGACGAACCCCAGTCTCACGGTGAAGGGGGGCGTGCTCGGCACCAGGGTGCTGTCGGCCGCCGACACCAGCGCCCTGGCCGACGTGGCGCCCCGCGAAGTGCAGCTGGCCCAGCTGGCCGGCGCCCTGGCCGCCCCGCTGGCGAAGATGGCGGGCCTGCTCCAGGCGGTCCCCCGCAGCTTCGCCTACGGCCTGTCCGCCCTGATCGAGAAGAAGTCCGCCGACGGCCCTGAGCGGCCCAATCCAAGGAGCTAGACGATGGCAACCAAAGAAGAGATCCTCGACAGCATCTCCGGCATGACCGTCCTCGAGCTGTCCGAGCTCCTCAAGGAGTTCGAGGAGCGTTTCGGCGTCACTGCCGCCGCTCCGGTGGCGGCTGCAGCCGCCCCGGCCGCCGGGGGCGGAGGCGAGGCCGCCCCGGTCGAGGAGGAGAAGGACGAGTTCGACGTCATCCTCTCTGCGGTGGGCGACAAGAAGATCCAGGTGATCAAGGAGGTGCGCTCGCTCACCAACCTGGGCCTCAAGGAGGCCAAGGACCTGGTGGACGGCGCCCCCAAGCCCGTCATGGAGAAGGCCTCCAAGGAGGACGCGGAGAAGGTCATGTCCTTCTCCTTGCACTCCTCGACCGTGAACTTGGGCGGCGGGCGCAGGTCGGGGTCGTCGGCGTCGAACTCCAGCTCCAGGCGGAGCTGGCCGGTGAAGTCCTCGATCGGGCTGATGTCGCGGAAGGTCTCCGACAGGCCGTTGTCGAGGAACCATCGGAAGGAATCGCGCTGGACAGCGATGAGATCCGGCAGAGCCAGGACCTCATCGAGGTTGGCGAAGGAGAAGCGTTCCCGGAGGGCGGGACGAGCGGACAAGGACCTCACTCCTTTGCGGAGACGCAGTTCGTCAACGTCGCCGGGCGCGCGAGGTCAAGCCGGAGATTGCAAGAGGCGACACGCGGGCGGGCACGGCAGACGCCAGTATAAGCCGAACCCGCGCGTAAAGGCAAGGCAGCCCGGAATCGCTGGGCAAGAGGCTATTCGAACCGCCTCCCCCGGTCAAGGGTCTGTGGAAATCCCTCCGGCGGGCGGCACCGGGCCCGCTCCCGGGCCTACTTGAGCTCGACGGTGGCGCCGGCTCCCTCGAGCTGGGCCCGGGCCTTCTCGGCGTCCTCCTTGGAGGCCTTCTCCAGGACGGGCTTGGGGGCCCCGTCCACCAGGTCCTTGGCCTCCTTCAGGCCCAGGTTGGTCAGCGAGCGCACCTCCTTGATGACCTGGATCTTCTTGTCGCCCACCGCGGCCAGGATGACGTCGAACTCGTCCTTCTCCTCCTCGGCGGGGGCGGCGCCGTCGCCGCCACCGGCACCGGCGGCGGGCGCAGGTCGGGGTCGTCGGCGTCGAACTCCAGCTCCAGGCGGAGCTGGCCGGTGAAGTCCTCGATCGGGCTGATGTCGCGGAAGGTCT
>JALYHF010000111.1 GCA_030776745.1 Actinomycetota bacterium
ACCCCTACCAGCTGCCGGCCGTGGGCCGGGCCGGCATGTTCGCCCACTGGTGCGACACCCTCCCAGCCGTGCGCCTGGAGGAGGTCCGCCGCTTCGCCGAGCCCTGGGAGGCGGCCGCCAGCCTCGCACTGCGCGCCGGCGAACCGAGAGCGGTGCAGGCCTACGCCGCCCACGGCCGGCTGCGCTCACCCATCGGGCCCTGGTGGGCGAACGGGTGGCGCTCCAGCGCCGGGCGCTCAGCGCCAAGGGCGCCACCGTGGCCATCACCACGGCCAGCGCCGCCACGGCCCGGGAGATCAACAAGGCCATCCAGCACGACCGGCGCAACTGGCTCCAGGGAGCATCGCTGCGTCTGCGGGACGGGACTCGGGTGTGGGCCGGCGACTGCATCGCCACCCGCCGCAACGATGGCAGCCTCGTCGCCACGGGCGGGGCGTCGGCGCGCAACCGCCAGACCTGGAAGGTCACCTCGGTGCGAGGCGAAGGCAGCTTCACCGCCGCGCACCCCGAGCGGGGCGAGGTGGTGTTGTCGGCTGCCTACGTGGCCCGCCATGTCGAGTTGGGCTGGGCCGTCACCGGCTACGGCAACCAGGGCGTCACCGTGGACCACGGCATCTGCGTTGTGGAGCGCTCCACCAGCCGGGCCGGCCTCTACGTGGGCATGACCCGGGGGCGGGAGCGCAACGTGGCCTGGGTGCTCGACGCCACCGGGACCGACGATCCGGCCGAGACGCTGTCGTCCATCGTGGCCCGCCCGGCCTAGGCCGCAACCGCCCACGCCGTGCGCGATCGGCTACACGGCTACGAGGTGCCGCAGGTGCTCTCGGCCACCCAGCGCGCTCGGGATCGACTGGACCGGCTCCAGCGCCGGCCAGCCCCGGCGAGAAATCTTCAGCTGTGATGACAGATATGGCGGCGCTCAGGGGCTTAGGGAGGTGTCTGTCCATGAAAGGAGCCACCGTGCCCAAGACCGCCACCATCGAGCAACCGCCGCTGATGGACCTTGACGCCGTTGCTCGCCGCCTCGGCGTGAACCACCGCCACATCCGCCGCTTGGTCGCCGAGCGCCGCATCCCCTACCTGAAGTGGGCCCACCTGCTGCGCTTCGACCCGGTCGAGATCGAGGCCTGGCTCGACGGGGTCCGGCGGGGGTGAGGGGGATGGGCGACCTTGAGTCAACGGAGGGTCACTGAAGTGAAGCCGGCGCTCGTGGCAGCACAGCAGTGGCGGCGCTCGGTCGGTCCTAGGCCGGTACGCCGCGTCGTCGCTTGGCCCGTAACGCCGTCTAACCTTGCGCTCAGCGCACTCGGGGCTGGTGCCGCCTTCCGCAGCCCTCCTCACGACGAGAGGAGCCCGAGGAGGCGCGCCGTGGCGTCGATACACAGGCCGACCGGAGCATGGGACGCTCGCGACAGGGATGCCGACGGACCTGACGTTTCCTCGCGGTCCGTGCACAATCGGCGGAGACGCACGCTCATTCAGAAGAGCAGCCACCGTGGCGCACGTTGAGCGACGTGGCGCAGGGCGCTGGCGAGCCCGCTACCGGGCGCCAGACGGGCGTGAGCATTCCAAGACCTTCTCCAGACGAGCCGACGCCGACCGCTGGCTGGCGTCGATCGAAATGTCCAAGGCCCGCGGAGAGTGGGTGGATCCAGCCCTTGGGCGGACGACCCTGTCTGCCTGGCTCGAGCGGTGGTGGTCCACAACCGCCAATCTGCGGCCGTCCGGGCGCGCCCGAGACGAGACCTATCTGCGGTGCTACGTCGTTCCACGCTTCGGCAGCTGGCGGCTGGCCGACATCGGCCAACTGGACGTGAGCAACTGGGTCGTCGAGCTCTCGGCCTCGGGACGCTCTCCGGCCACGGTGCGCAAGGCGTACCAGCTCCTCGGCAAAGCAATGGGCGCCGCCGTCGATGCGGGCGTGATCGCCCGCTCGCCCTGCCGCCGGGTACCGCTGCCCAAGGTGGAGGTCCAGGAGATGCGCTTCCTCGACCCGGCCGAGGTTGCCCGCCTGGCCGACGCCATCGACCCTCGCACCGCGCCTTGGTCCTCGTCGCCGCCTACGGCGGCCTCCGCCTGGGCGAGCTGGCGGGGCTCCGGCGTCACCGGTGGACCTCCTGCGTGGAGCGGTCACGGTGGCGGAGATCGCCGTCGAGGTACGGGGCGTCATCCATACAGGGCCACCCAAGACCAGGGCAGGCCGGAGGACCGTGACCCTCCCCCGCTCGATCACCGAGGCAATGGCCGAGCACCTGACCCGGTTGCAAAGCGACATCGATCTCGTCTTCCCCGCGCCCGGCGGTGGCCACCTGCGCACGCCGTCATGGCGGCGTCGCTACTGGGCGCCGGCGATCGAGGCGGCCGGCCTGGTTCCACTCCGTCCTCACGACCTGCGCCACACCGCTGTGGCGCTCTGGATCGCCGCCGGTGCCGGCCCCAAGGAGGTGGCGTGTCGTGCCGGGCACACGTCGGTGGCGTTCGCCCTGGACCGCTACGGGCACCTCTTCGAGGGTCACGACGAGCCGCTCAGGGACCGCCTCGACGCCATGGCCGCCAGCGCCTCGCTTCGACCAGGACGCGCCGCAGTGATCCGCTTCGTCCGTGACGCTAGCGGCCTCCCGCGGCCTGTACGCGGCCTGGGCACCCACCGGTGGAACCTCGAAGGATCAAACGACCCGTCTGACCTGCCCGTTCTGTCGTGGGCGTAACAGGACTCGAACCTGTGACCTCAGCCGTGTGAAGGCTGCGCTCTAACCAACTGAGCCATACGCCCCGAGCCGAAACAGTAGCCGCTCCCTGCACCGCCCCGGCACCCATGGGATGCGGTCAGGGAAGCGGGGATGCTTCACTTGGGAGATGCGAATCGCTGTCATCGCCCCGCCGTGGGCACCCGTCCCGCCTGGTGGCTACGGGGGCATCGAGGTGGTCGTCGACCGTCTGGCGGTCGGCTTCCAGAAGGCAGGGCACGAGGTCCTCCTCTGCGCCACGGGTGACTCCACCTGCCCCGTCCCCCGCCAGTGGGTCCTGGAACGATCCGAGAAGGACCGCATCGGGTCGGCCGTCCCCGAGTTGCGCCACGTGATGCACTCCTACGAGGCGGTCCAGGACTTCGACATCGTCCACGACCACACCGTGGTGGGCCCGGTCTACGCCGAGCGCTACGCCAACCTGCCCGTGGTGACCACCATTCATGGCCCGTTCAACGACGAGCTCACCGACCTGTACGGGCGGATCGGCCACCGTGTGCCGATCATCGCCATCTCCCACGCCCAGGGTCGCCCCGCACCGCAGGTGCCCATCGCCGCCGTCATCCACCACGGGCTCGACGTCGAGGACTTCCCGCTCGGCACCGGAGAGGGCGGCTACTGCCTCTTCCTCGGCCGCATGTCGCCGGACAAGGGAGCGCACCGGGCCAGCGAGGTGGCCTTCAAGGCCGGCTTGCCGCTGATCATGGCGGCCAAGATGCGTGAGCCGTGGGAGCACGAGTACCACGCCACCAACGTCCAGCCCTACCTCAACGAGAACATCCAGTACGTGGGCGAGGTGGGGCCGGAGAGGAAGATGGAGCTGCTGGCCAACGCTCGGTGCCTGTTGATGCCGATCCGCTGGAACGAGCCGTTCGGGATGGTGATGATCGAGGCGCTGGCGTGCGGCACGCCGGTCCTGGCCTATCCAGAGGGCGCCGCCCCCGAGATCGTGGAGGACGGTCGCACCGGCTTCCTGTGCCAGGACGAGGACGACATGGTCGAGGCCATCACGCGACTCGACCAGATCGACCGCGCCGAGTGCCGGGCCGTCGTGGAGCGCTCGTTCTCGACCCAACGGATGGTGGGCGAGCACATCGAGTTGTTCGAGCGGATCCTCGCCTCTTGACCGGTGGGCGTGCGCACCACCCGTGCGGCCGGTTTTCCTCGCCGGCGGCAGGGGTACAGCAGAGCCATGAGCAACTTCGACGAATACAAGGGCAGAGCCAAGGAAGCGGCTGGCGACCTCACCGACGACGAGGATCTCCAGCGTGAAGGCAAGGTGGACCAGGCCCAGGGGACGATCAAGGAGAAGATCGAGAACCTCGGCGACAAGGTGAAGGACGTTCTCAAACGCGACTGACCTGCCGGGAACCAACGGCGGAAAGGGCCGTCCCTCGAGGACGGCCCTTGCGCGTTCCCGGTGCTTCAGTCACGACTCGGGGTGAGGAGGGATCGATGTCGAAGCCACAGCAGCCTGAGCTCCACCGCAGCGGGAAAGGCGCCACCGATCCGGCCAGCGCCAAAGCCAATGCAGAGCTGGGCAACGAGACGGGGAACGAAGGCGGCCTGGGACCGGTCCCCGAGGACAATCTTCCTGGCCACCACCCGGACGAGGAGCAGGACAAGCCGAAGCTCGGGTAGCTCTCCCCGGCGCGCTCCACCACGGGCTGGCCGGCTCGAACGAGGTGTCACAGGCCGGCGGTACCGTCGCATCCCGTGATGGGCGAGAAGCTCACGGAGGCCCAGCGGGAGGTGGTCGCCCACGACGGCCCGCTTCGGGTCGTCGGGGCCGCCGGCACCGGGAAGACGACGGCCCTCCTGCACCGCTACTGGCGCTTGGCCAGAGAGGTTGGCCCGGGCCGAGTGCTGGTCGTGGCCGGGGACCGGGCCGCCGCCCTCCGCTTCCGTGACCGGGCGCTGAGCCAGCTCCAGGGGGGTTCAGAAGCGCTCCCCATCACCACGGCCTGGGGCCTCTCCTACGACATTGTGAGCCGTGACGCCGGCCCCCTCTCCCTTCTCCGCGGTCCCCGGCAGCGGGCGCTCGTACGAGACCTGCTGGCCGCCGAGCGGGGCTGTTCATCCCGGTGGCCCACACTGCTGCCCCTCCTCGGGCGGCGGGCGTTCGTGGACGAGGTGGCCGCCGCCGTGCTGGACGTGCAGGCCGCCCTCGTCGAGCCCGAGGACCTGCGGGTGGCCGCCCCTGCGCTCCAGCACTCCGAGCGCTGGCTGGAGTTGGCCGGCTTCCTCGAGCGCTACCTCGACACCCTGGCCGGGCGCCACCTGGTCGATGGCGCCGGCGTGCTGGCCCGTGCCGCCGCCCTCCTGGCCGGCTCCGAGGTGGCGGCCGCCGCTCGGGCCCGCTATCCCCACGTCCTGGTCGACGACCACGAGGTGGCCTCCACGGCCTCCCACCGCCTCCTCGGCCTCCTGGCCGGTGCCGGGTCACACATCACGGTGGCCGAGAACCCCGCCGTCGCCGTCGGCGCCCGGGGGCGGCTGGTGGCCCCCCACCCGGCCGGCGCAGGGCCGGCCCTCGAGCTCACCCTCCACCGCCTCTTCCGCAGGCCGGCCCCACCGGCACTGGTGCGCTGCGGCCACCCGTCCACCGAGCCGGAGGCCGTGGCTGCCGAGCTGCTCGCGGCACGGGAACAGGGCGTGCCCTGGGACGACATGGCCGTGCTCGTGCGCCGGCCCCACCAGCGAGCCGGCGCCATCACCCGGGCCCTCGCCCGCCACGGGATCCCGGCCACGTCGTGGCCCTCCCAGGCAGCCGACGAGCCCGCCGTGCGGGCCCTGCTCGACCTCCTGGGCTGGGTGAACGGGGAGGAAGGCGCCCTCGAGCGGCTGTTGGCCTCTCCCCTGTCGGGCCTCGGCCCGGCCGAGGTTCGGCGGGTGTGGCGGGAGGCCAGAGCCGAGGACGTCCCCCTCGTCGCCCGGCCCGAGGTGGCCGGCCTGGTCCACCTGCGGGACGCGCTGGCGGCCGCGGCCACGAGCGAGGACGTAGCCACCCTCGCCCACCGGGCCTTCCGCCTCGGCCTTTCCCATCTCGTGCCCGAGCCCGGCCAGGGCACCACGGCGGTGGACGAGCGGGCGCTCGATGCGGTGGTGGCCTTCCTGGACGGCCTCGTGCAGCACCACTCGGGCACGGGGCTGGCCCGGTACCTGGCCCTCGTCGACCAGGCCGGCGAAGACCAGCCGGACCCATGGGTGCCACCGCGGCCGGTGGCGGGGGCGGTGACGGTGACGTCCATGGCCGCAGCCCGTGGGCAGGAGTGGCACACGGTGGTGATCGCCGGCTGCGTGGAGGGCGAGGTGCCACGACTGGAGGACGGGCTCCGCTTCTTCGACCGGGCCGTCCTGGCCGGTGGTGCCGCGCCGTCCGTTGCCCAGCGCCGCCGGGCATCGCTCGAAGAGGAGCGCCGTCTGTTCACGCTGGCCCGCTCGCGCGCCACCGGCTCCCTGACCGCCACCGCCGGGCTCGAGCCGGGTGTGCTCCCCAGCCGCTTCGTCGAGGGCTGGCCGGAGCGGCCAGCCCGCCTGGCTCTCGGCGCCGAAGCGTCATCGCCGGCGGTCGCTCCCACCGCCGGCCCCGAGCCCCTGTGGCCCGTCGGCTCCCTCAGCCTCTCGGCCAGCCAGCTCGCCACCTACGAGGACTGCCCTCTCAAGCACGCCTACCGCTACGGGCTCGGCGTACAAGACGCGAGCGGCGTTCACGCTGGGCTGGGCGGCCTCGTCCACGAGGTCCTGGAGCGGTTCCTCGACCCTGCCGGCGCCGTCTCCCCCGCCGAGCGCACCCTCGAGCGCCTCCACGAGCTGGCCGAGGAGTGCTGGCGCGACGACCTCGCCCCGTACCGCCCCCAGCTCGAGGAGGCCCGCCGGGACCTGTACGACATGGTCGACCGCTGGTGGGAAGAAGAAGGCTCGCTCCTCGGTCCCACCGTCGTCCTGGCCACCGAGCGACGCTTCGACGTGGCCGTGGGTCCCCACCGGGTCAGGGGACGCATCGACCGCGTCGACCGGGCCGATGACGGGGTCGGCATCCGGGTGGTCGACTACAAGACGGGGAAGGCCAAGCCGCGGGCCGAGGACGTGGCCGAGGACCTGCAGCTGGCCACCTACCACCTGGCTGCCCTTCGGGACGCCGAGATGGCGGCGTGGGGCCCGCCCACCCAGCTGCGCCTGCTCCACCTGCGCTCGATGAGGCCGTTCGACCAGGAGGTGCGCCCCGACCACGCCGAGGTCACCCAGGACCGCATCCTGACCACGGCGTCGCGGGTGGTCGCGGAGCAGCTGGACCCGGCGGTCGACGCCGACTGCGACCGCTGCGAGCTCCACCGCCTCTGCCCGCTCTGGCCCGAGGGCCGAGAGGTCGGCCCGTGACCTTCGTCCCCACGGCCGAGCAGAGCGCCGTCATCGAGCACCCGCCGGCGCCGCTGCTGGTCGTGGCCGGCGCGGGCACCGGCAAGACCAGCGTCGTGGCCGCCCGCATCCTGCACCTGGTCGAAGGGGGGACCACCCCGGACCAGATCGTGGCCCTCACCTTCACCAACAAGGCCACCGCCAACCTCAAGCAACGCGTGCTGGAACGGCTGGGGCCCGACGCCGACGTCACCGTCGCCACCTACCACGCCTTCGGGGCGTCGCTGGTGGCCGCCCACGGGCTCGAGCTGGGCCTCGACCCTGGCACGCAGGTGTTGAACCGGGCCCAGGCCTGGCAGCTCCTCTTCGCCGTGTTCGACGATTTTCGCTTCGAGCGGCGCAGCGCCTACGTCCCATCGCTGGTGGTGGACGACGCCCTCCAGCTGGCGTCGCGGATCGCCGACCACCTGGTGTCGGTGGAGGACGTGGCGGCCGACTGCGAGCAGGTCATGGACGAGGGGCGGTGGAAGCGCCAGCGGGAAACGGCGGCCAAGCGCCTGGAGCTGTGCCAGGTGGTGGCGGCCTACCAGCGCAGGAAGCGGGCCCGCAACCTCATCGACTACGGCGACCAGATCGCCCTCGCCGTGCGGCTGCTCCGGGAGCAACCGGCGTTGGCGGCGGCCCTGGGCCAGCAGCACCCGATAGCGCTGCTCGACGAGTACCAGGACACCAACTACGCCCAGCGCGTGCTGCTCCAGCTCGTCTATCCGCCGGGCTCACCGGTGACCGCGGTGGGCGACGACATGCAGTCCATCTACGGCTTCCGCGGCGCCCACCTCGGCAACATCATGGCCTTCAGCGAGCACTTCCCCCCGGCCGAGCGCAAGGCCCTCGAGACCAACCGCCGGTCGGGCCCCGAGCTGGTGACGCTGGCCAACCGCATCCAGGGCCAGGTTCCCCGCGCCCTGCCCAAGACCCTCGGCCCGCTCGGGGGAGCTCCCTCCACCAGCATCGAGTGCTTCCTGGCCGCCGACGACGCCGAGGAGGCGGCCGAGATCGCACGGGACGTGGTGGCCCTGGGCCCACCGTGGTCCGACCACGCCGTGCTGTGCCGCAAACGCCGTCTGATCGGGGCGGTGGTGGCCGCCCTGGAGGACCAGGGCGTCCCGGTCGACGCCGTGGGTGCCGGTGGCCTGCTGCAGCGGCCCGAGGTGGTCGATCTGGTGTCGTGGCTCGAGGTGCTGGCCGACCCGTCGTCCATCGTGGCCCTCCTCCGCATCCTCCAAGGCCCTCGCTACCGCATCGGCTGGCGGGACCTGGGGGCTCTATCGCGCCACGCCCGCCAGCTCGGCACCGCCGGCCAGGAGCCCGCCGACCTGTCCGAGGCGCTCGAGCGCCTGGGCACGACGGCGGCGCTGTCGGGGGCGGCTCGGGCCAGGCTGGCGGCCTTCCGCAGCGAGCGCCGGGTGCTGTCGGCGCTGGCCGGGCGCCTGTCGGTGCTCGACCTGGCCGAGGCCATCACCAGCCGCACCGGGCTCTGGGCGGCGGCCGGCGAGCGCGGGCGTGAGAACCTGCTGCGCTTCTTCGATCTGGCTGCCCGCTTCTCGCCGGTGGAGGGCGACCCCGGCCTCCCCGCCTTCGTGGAGTACCTGCGCCTGCTGGACGAGACGGAGGAGGACCTGGCTGAAGCCCACGCCGCCGACCACGAGGCGGTGCGGGTGATGACCGTCCACCAGGCCAAGGGCCTCGAGTTCGCCAACGTGTGGGTGCCGGGGCTGGCCGGAGGCTCCGGGCGGGGATGGGGCATCTTCCCGGACGCCCGGCTGGGTGAGAACCCGCTCGGCCTGCCGTCCGCCCTTCCCTCCTGGGTGCGCCCCGACGACGAGGGCATGCCCCACTGGCGCCACGTGGCCCGGGAGGCGGACCTCACCGACGAGATCCGCCGCCAGCGCGAGGACGAGGAGTGGCGCCTCCTCTACGTCGCCTGCACCCGAGCCCGGCGCCGGCTCGTCTGCTCGGCCGCCCACTGGTACCCCGGGCCGGCCGAGCCTCAGGGACCGTCGGTCTTCTACGACTTCGTGGCCGCCCAGGCCGATCTCGTCACCGAGCGCTTTCGCCACGACGCCCCCACCGTGGACCCGGCCGCCGCGGCCAGGGAGCGCCGGCGAGCCAGCGCCGTCCGCCCTGCGCTGCCGCCCGTGGAGGTGGACGAGCCCCCGCTGTTCGACGCCGCCCCCGCCGGCGGCACCGCACCGGCACCGTCGGGGCGGCGGCCGGCAGAGACCACAACCTTCTCGGCGACGGGGCTGGTCGCCTACGCGCGCTGTCCCCTCCAGTTCTACTGGTCCTTCGTCCGCCCCCTCCCCCGCCGCCCCTCGAGCTCGGCGCGGGTGGGAACGGAGGTCCACCGCTGGATCGAGGAGCGGGCCGGTCGGCAGCTGGCCCTGCTGGAGCCGGAGCCCGAGGAAGGAGACGCCGACCCGTCGCTCACGGGCACCGGCCCGGGTGGGGGCGGGGTCACCGCTGCGTTGCGGGCCGCCTTCCTCGCCGGGCCCTACGCCGCCCTCGACCCGGTGCGGGTGGAGGCGCCGTTCCAGCTGATCCTGGACGGGCGCCTGGTGCGGGGGCGGATCGACGCCGTGTACGAGCGGGAAGACCGCCTCGAGCTGGTGGACTTCAAGACGGGTCGGCGACCCGTGGCCGGCGACCCCGGCGCCCACGTCCAACTCGCCGTGTACGCCCTCGCCGCCGTCGAGACCTGGAGGGCGGCCCCGGAGCGGATCCGCACCACGTACTGCTATCTGCGGCCGGACGGCACCTACGACCTCGACAGCACCGACTGGGACGCCCGCCGGATCGAGGCGGTGCGCTCGGCGCTGCGCACCTCGATGGATGCCGCGTCGGCCGAGCGCTTCGAGGCCCAGGCCGGTGCCTGGTGCACGCACTGCGAGTTCCTGCCCTTCTGCCGGACGGGCCAGGCCGCCACCGCCTGAGCGGCCCGTCGCCGGTCGAGCGGCGCGCCGAGGCTCACCGGGGCTGCGCCTCGGGCGGGGCCGGTGGTGGCGTCCCCGCGTCGATGGCACCGGCGGTCACCAGCACCGTCTGTCCCGGGCCGCGGACACCCTCGCGTCGCAACCGTTCGCTGATCCGCCCCCGCAGCTCGCGCGCCACCTCGTACTGCTGGCGGGGAGCGGTCTTGACCACGACCCGCAGCGTGATGCCTTCGCTCCCCATGGCCTGCACGCCCCACACCTCGGGCGGCTCCAGCACGGACTCCGACCAGGCGGCGTCGTCGCCGAGCTCGGCGGCCACCTCCTCGAGATGGCCGATGATGGCCCGGACGTCGCTCTCGTAGGGGACGAGCACGTCGATCAGCGCCCGGGACCACTCCATCGAGGTGTTGCCGACGCGGGTGATCTCGCCGTTGGGCACGAACCACACCGTGCCGTCGGTGGCACGCAGGCGAGTCACCCGGAGGCTCACGTCCTCCACGGTGCCGATGGCCTCACCCAGGTTGATGACGTCGCCCACGCCGTACTGGTCCTCCACCAGGATGAAGAAGCCGGAGAGGAAGTCCTTTACCAGGCTCTGGGCGCCGAACCCCAGGGCCACACCGGCGATCCCGGCCCCGGCGATGAGCGGGGCCACGTTCAGGCCCAGCTCTCCGAGGACGAGCAGCACCACGACCGTCCACCCCACCGCCCGTACCAGTCCGCCCAGCACGTCGCTCAAGGTGGTGGCCCGCTGCTCGGCACGGGCCGATGCCTGCCGCAGGGGCGAGCGTTGGTGGACGGCCCGCACGAACCGGTGGGCGGCTCGCACCCCGATCCGGGTCACCAACGCGCCGGCCAGGACCAGCAGGGCGATCTTGAGCGGGGGCCCGAGCAGGGACTCGCCGGTGGTGGCCTCGGACCGTCCGAAGCCCACCGTGCGCAGCAGCTCGTAGAGGTACCCGTGCTCGTCCATGTCCTCCAGCCTCGCGCCGCCGCCCGTCGGGCGCCGGGAGGACACGGGGCGCTCGGACGGCCCAAGCAGCGACGCCTCGGCCGAGAGCGCTCCGGGTAGCGTCGAGCCAATGCCCTCTGCGTCCGCTCACGGAGCCACCCCCGGAAGATCCCGGGGCCGGGACGGGTGGCGCCGGGGAGCTGCCGCCGGCACCATCGTCGCCAACGTGGCCCTGGGGCTCCGCCTGGCCCTGGAGGAGCCCGAGGAAGGATCGCAGCTCGTCCGCGAGGCGTCCGGCGAGGCGGGTGGCCCGGCAGGACCGCTGGAGCTCCACTTCGATCCAGCCGGACCGGCGCAGACGTGGGCGGTGGTGCGCCCCTGGCTCCTCCCCGACGGGACCGAGACCCCGTGATCGGCTCGCTGGACGAACGGGAGCAGCGGGTGGCGCTGTTGGCCGCGGCGCTGGCCGCCGTGTCGTCCGTCGCCCTGTGGGCGCCGCTCTTCGAGCAGCCGAGGGCGGTGGGCATGGCCGGCCTGGGGGTGGCCATGGCCGCGCTCCTCGCCCTTGCGGCGCGCTCGCGCCGGCGGCTGCCCACCGGCGTGGCCGCCATGGTGCTGGCCTTCGGCCCGTGGGGCTTCGCCTGGGTCATCGGCTTCCCCTACCTCTGCCTCGCCGCCTGGCTCCTCTTCCGGCGGCGGAGCCCTCCCGCTGAGCCGGAGGCGACGGGCCCGGCCGACCAGCGCGGGCGCCGCG
>JALYHF010000112.1 GCA_030776745.1 Actinomycetota bacterium
CCTCGATCGCGCTGAGGGTCAGACCGCGAGCAAGGCCTCGCGAAGGAGCAGCTGGCGAAGGCAAGGGAAGCGCTCGACGACCAGCGTCAGCGCTTCGGGAGGGATGGCGTCTCGCGCCCAGAGGAGCTCGACGCCCACTGGCTCGCCCACCTCGTCCATGTCCGCCACGACCTGTCGGCGAGATGGACCGTGCGAGCGACGGGGCTCATATTCAGCTCGAGGTAACAGGCATCCGGCTCAGCGTCGTACTGCAATTGCAAGGCGTCAGTGTGCGTAGAGCGCCGGCCGGTACCGGGGCTGGGGGATGGGCCGGCCAGCGTCCCTGGCCGCCGCCAGCCATGCCTCCTTGGCCACCAGGACCTCGGCGAGAGCCTGATTGGGATCCTCTCCGAAGGCGGAGCAAGCCTCCAGGTCGGGGATGTCGGCGATGTAGCCCTCGTCCTCGTCGCTGTAGAACACGTTGATGTGGTAGTCGCTCATCCCCGATCCTCCAGGCGCAGATCGTACCGTTCGACGAGTCGGACCAGCTGGCGAAGCTGGTACTGCTTGGCCTGGGCCTTGACCTCCTGGAGGTTGACCAGTTCCGGGATGGAGGGGTGCGAGTAGATCTCGTGGCTGCCGCTCACTCGGACCCGCTCGAACCCGAGATCTCCCAGCAGGCGACGCAGGTCCGAGAAGCGCACATTCGCGACGTCGCCTCCGGCGAGGCGCCGCAAGAGCGCTCGCGAGTTCATCCCCTCTGCCCGCCCTCCGACCTGCCTTCCTCCTCGGCGTCGATGTCGTCGATCACCCTGAGCATCTGCGTGAGGACGTGGCGAGCAGCCTCCAGCTCACCGAACTCCTGGCGCAGGACCGCCTTGCCACGCAGTCGAGCGAACCGCCGCGCTCGGGGCAGCTCGTCGGGCACCACCGGGCCCTTGTTGGTCCACTTGCCGTCCTGGTATACGGCCCGGTGGCCGGCGAAGGCGCCCCAGGTTCCCACTGTGCCCTCGAGGTACTTGAAGTTCTCGTCGGTGCCGAGGAGGGCGTCCATCATCACCACGGGATCGGCACCCCGCCCTTTGGTGTCGGGCGTGGTGATACGCACCCCCTCGGCCCCGCTCGCCGGCGGGGTCAGGAAGAAGCCGATGGGCAGGTCGAAGCCCCGGGAGAGCGCCACCAGGTCATCGGCGTTGAACTGGCGGATGCGACCCCCGTCGACGGAGCGCTCGATGGCCGAGAAGTTGGCGACCGACCAGCGGGTGCCGAGGTAGGGAGCAAGCGCTTCGGCTGCCTGCTCCTGGGTCCAGCCCCGCACCCTTCGAGCCCGTGGGAGGTTGTAGGCCACCACCTGGTTGGGCGTGAGGGACAGGGTCTCGTCCTGAGACTCCCGCGATCGTCGCACGTTCCTCCCCTCGCGGTTCAACGAATCAGCAGCAAAGTCAAGCAGAACCCTTGCATCGCAACCGCTCCTGCGCGACTCTACTCTCATGCGCCTCGTTCAACATCCTGGCACGCTTCCGGATACCGGTCGACGAGCGGTCGTCACCGCATCCACGCCGCTGCACGAGCTTCCCGAGGTC
The DNA here is from genome assembly GCA_030776745.1 of Actinomycetota bacterium. Lineage (GTDB taxonomy): Bacteria > Actinomycetota > Acidimicrobiia > Acidimicrobiales > JALYHF01. Next base: position 1,563 of record JALYHF010000112.1, read on the forward strand.
CTGACGGTCGAGGAGGCGGCCGTGGTGCTGCGGATCAGCAGAACCTCCGCGTACGAATTGGCCCGGGTGTGGCGAGCGACCGGCGGCGCTGAAGGTCTGCCGGTCATCCGCCTCGGTGGCAGCTTGCGCGTGTCCCGAGCCGACCTGTTCCGCCTCCTGCACGTCGAGGCCTCGGGCGAGGGCGTTCGGCCAGACCCTCTTGCCCACTGACCGGCAGCTGGGCCGCGGGGCAAGGCAGCCCGCGGGCCGAGTGAGCTCGACGAGATGCGCATCGTCCTGAGCCAGGCGACGCGAAACACACGGGCCGCCCTCGGCCCTGTCGCTTGGGCCGTGCTGGAGGACGTGCTGCTCGACGCCCGTCACGACGACCAGGGCCGGCTGGTGGCGGTGACGAACGTTCGGCGCGTCGCCGCCCACGTCGGCATCGCCAAGGACACCGCGGCCAAAGCACTCGCTCGTCTCGCCGGTCACGGCTTGCTGGCTCGGCAGTGCCAGCAGCGCTCCGGCAACGGGGAGTTCGTCCGCTCGGCCTACGAGGTGGGCAACGTCGCCGCTGCTGGCGTCACCGTCGTGACTCCGCCATCGCCTCGTCCAGCTCTCGCGAAAGGCAAAACCGCTGGCGCAGCGGAGCAGGACCGACGTGGCGGCGACGGGCCTCGTCGACGTCGTCGCCCAAGTCGAGCAACCCGCAGCGAGCAAGGCGCCCTGTTCGATCCGGACTGCGAAGCGTCGGAGCGGGCGTGATCTCCGTACCGCTTCCGCCGACCTATGAGCTCCTCGACACCGAGTCGCTCGCTCCAGTCAGGACCCGCCCCCTCAGCACGCCCTCACAGGTCGAGAGCCAGTTCCCGCGCCCGTGCCCCACCTCGGTTAACCGTGCTCCCGAGGACAAGCGTGAAAAGCGCTCCACACAGAGGCACCCTGCGGTGCCGTCAACCTCAGCGGCCGTCAAAGCGGCCGCTCGGAGGACAGGACCGTCGCCGTGTTGAGCCGGGGCAAGGTCACCCCCGCCACCGTGTCCTACTATACGGACGAGGTCGCCCCCGGCCTGGAGGACTACTACGCCGGCCGAGGTGAAGCCGCCGGCCATTGGGTCGGCCAAGGCGCCGCTGCCGCCGGCCTTGGCGGTGACGTGTCAAGCGAGCAGCTGGCCCGGCTGTTCGAGGCGGTCCACCCCGATACCGGCGAGGTCTCGGGGCCACCTACAAGGTCCGAGCCGGTGCCGATCAGGTCCGAGGATGGGACCTGACCTTCTCGGCGCCGAAGTCGCTGTCCGTCCTATGGGCCAT
>JALYHF010000113.1 GCA_030776745.1 Actinomycetota bacterium
TCTGCTTCTCGCCAGATTCCGTCAGCTCCGTCGACAATCTTCCCGCGGACCACGATGAATCGTCAAGACCTGTGCGGCCGCCTGATCCCCCTGCGGCCGCCGAGCCGCTGGAGCAGGTGCCACCCCGGTGGAGCGACTGCGTCCAGCCCTGGTCCCCGGTACGCATGTCGAAAACGGCCCCTGGCCTTCCGCCGCCGTCACCGGCGATCGACCCGGCCGCCTTCGGGCTTCTGTCCGACATGTCAAGCTGAACGCCGCAGGAGGTGCCACCTCCTCGCCGGCGCCTGGAAGACTCCTCGGGGGGGACCATCAGCCACTGCACGACGTGCGGCGAATGGCTCGGCTCGCCCTTCCACCCGGGCCGAGGACCTCACGCCGGCCCGGGCTCGATCGGCGGTGCGGGCATGAGCGCCGCCAGTCCATCGAGAAGCCGAGGGCCCCTGCACTCACCAGCGCCGGCAGGGCACCCCCTCGATGCTGGCTTTCAGATCGCCTTCGTTGGCCTAGAACGGAGAGGGCTTGGGCGAGAAGGTTAAGGATCATGGCCAATACAACCAACCAGTTCCGCTCGACGACCGAAGCGACGAGCAATACGAGCGCCAAGGCCCGATGACCACGTTCACTCGTTGGAGCCGGTTCATGCTGCGAGTTTGGTCGAGTCTCCTGGGAGTCAGGAGGCGGCCTGCTGGGATCACCCGCTGCCGACTATCGCTCTGCGACTCACCGTGAGGCCGCCGAACGCCAAGAGCCGGCCCCGTAGTGCCAGGGGCCGGCGCTACCCGGCGCAGGCCGGGAACACCCTCTCCCCTAGATTCCTGGGCCTTGTCCGCGCGACGTCGGGGTCCACCTGGGCGCTCGACTTCAGACGGGCAGCTGGGCCCGCAGGGTGGTGCCCCTGCCCGGTTCCGACGTCAGCGACAGCGTGCCTCCCAGGCCCTCCACCCGCTCCCGCATGCTCGTGAGCCCGAACCCGTGCCTCACGCACTGCGGGTCGAAGCCCCGGCCGTCGTCGGTGACCTCCATCTCCAGCGTGCCCTCTCGACACGCCAACCGGACATCGATGCTCTTGGCGCCCCCGTGCCGTACGGCGTTGGTCACCGACTCCCGCACCACTCTCACAAGCGCTTCGGCCACCGAGCCGGCGACGTCGGAGAGCGCATCAGCTTCTACCTGGACCGTGGCGCCGGCCCTTCCGGCGACCTCCTCCCCGGCCGTTCGCAGCACCTCGGGGAGAGAACGGCGCTCGTCGCCCGACAGGATCTCGATCGCCCGCCGCGACTCTTGGAGCGCACGTCCGGCGGCTGCGGCAACGTGTTCGACGGTTCCGGGTATTTGCAGTCCCGCTGCCATCGCCGACGTCTGGGATCGGATGAAGGCGAGCTCCTGGGTCAGGCCGTCGTGCAGCTCCCGGGCCAGTCGGCGGCGTTCCTCGTTCGCCGCCATGCGGGAGTGGTTGCGCCAGTAGGCGTCGATCTCTCGGGCCGCGCCGACGACGAAGAAGAGGTACGCCGCCAGGCGGAGAAGATCACCGGTGGAGACCCAGTTGGAGTACAGCGACGGGAAGAAGAAGTAGTTGAGCCGGGCGAAGGCACTGAGCATGGCGCCTGCCCCGACCCATCGGAGCAGCTCGTCGGCCTCACCCCGTGCCTGCCTGCTGAAGCCGATTGCGGCGATCGTGTAGAGCCCTAGGGCGACGAGCTGTATCCCGAGCACCACCGGATGGCCCTCGATCCGAGGCCATCCCGAAGATGCGGGTGGGAGAGACGGGTCGACGGGATTGGCGAGCCACGCGTCGGCCGCGGCGGCCATGAGGCCGATCAGCACCAGCACGGCCAGGGTGCCGGCCAGCAACGGCGCGATCACGGGCTTACGAGGGCCCGAGCGCGACCCCACCCACGCGGCCGCGCAGATCGTGCCTGCCGCCACCACCCGCAGTGTCGCCGCAGCCCATGTCGGCGCGCCGGTAGGCCGAGCCCCCAGGGTGACGATCGGCAGGGCCGACAGGAGCAGGTTGACCGCCGCCAGGACCGAGAACGACCAAGCCAGCAGGAGCTGTTGCAGGCGACGGGTGGTACGGAAGCGCTCGAGGAGCAAGAAGGCGAGGTGCCCGGCGATGACGCCCTCTCCACCTCGAAGGCAAGATGAAGTTGAGGATTGTTGTAGGCGAGGTTGACGAAGGGCAGGAACGTCACGAAAACCGTCAGTGCCGTTCCGACCGCTAACGCCGCCACGAGCGGCCGGTGCTCCTTGACCCAGGTCATCTGCCTCGCGCGGTGCGCACTGCCACTCCGGCCGCCCACCTGAGGGCTTCTCACACGGCAGCGTTGACGAGCCCGCACTATGGACACGCGCACGGTGCCTCGACCCTGATGCTGCCGACGTTATCCAAGGGAGTGGTCGCCTCGCTCGACGAGCCAGCGTGCGTCGCCGTGCTTCAAGAGTACCTATCCCAATACGGCATGGACCAGGGACCAGTTCGGGGTGAGCTCTAGGGCACCTGCGCCAGCCGCAGCGTAGTCCAATCGGAGCGCGCCGAGAGCCTGCCTGGGCAGGGCTTCGGCGGCTCAGTCGATACGGACCATTCGCCGTGTATTGCGTTTCCGACGTGCGGCGTTGTCACTAGCGATGCAGGGAAATTACCGGAGTACCGCCGTGCGGGTTCACGGAAGGTGAGCACCGATGGCTACAACCACGATGGAAAGGCGTTACTTCCTGCCCCGAGCCGGACTGCTCGCCAGGGGGGCAATGCCACCACAACACCGTCGCCGCGCCGCTCACGGTCAACAACTTCGTGGTGTGTCCCGCTACCACTACTTCGACGCTCGAGATGGGCATGGTCGGTGGCCGACGAGGCCGACGAGAACGGTAATGCCATCCTGGCCCTGCCCGCCGGTTTCTCCTACGTTGCCTTCCACAAGACCGGCAGCCCGCTGGGGACCGACGGACTGGTGCATCCGCGCCCATGACGGCATGGGCGGCATGCGCGGGCCCCGGCGGCATGGTTCGCCACACTCGTAACCCACGAGAACCGCAACAACCCCGGCGACGCCACGAGTGGCGGCTCGATGAGCTCGGCGATCCTCGTGCCCACTACGTGCCCACCACGGTGGGCACGGGCGGTCAGTGGGCGGTTGTGGCGGTCAACAGAAACCGCCGCTGAGCTGCGGTTTTACGGACGAGCTCGCCGGACTCGCCGGCAACCGAGACTCGGGGAGCGGAGGGAGACCCCATCGAAACGTACGGGGTTGCCCCCGACCAAGAGAACCCTCCGGGAGCGCCAGCCGCTTCTCGTTCCCTCTCTAGCTCCGCCCAGACGCCCGCGTCGATATCGAATTCGATGACTGCTGCGAGTTCGCCGTCGTCCCGTTCTCTATATTGGCGACGACGTTCGATGGAGCGAGCTCGCGCCTAGGGTCGTGATTCCAGACCATCGGGAGTGAGCCGCTGGCCACTCGCTCGACCATCTCACGAAGCGCCTCGGGGCTAAGTCTCACGCCGTCGTACTTTGGCACGAGGTGGGTCGTTGCGAGGACAGCTGTGACACGGACCGTCCGCATACGCTCCAGATTCGCGCGCCAGCGGTGGGGGCAGTGGCATGGCAGCGCTCTGCCGGTCGCCGGCGAGGTCGGCAGCACCGCCGAACCGTCCTCAAGTGATTTTCCCACTGTCGTTCGTCACGCTCGTCGTGCGCGCGTCCTCCGTACCGTGATGGTGCCCCCCTCGGTCGTCGAGGCGCGCCCGACTACGCACGACAATGGCGCGAGGTAACTCGCTGGATCGTGCGGGCACCCACCCACAGACGGCGGGATCGGCTCCTCCTACTGGGACAGCTGCCCGCGGAGAGCTCCCTGCGGGTGCGTCTGGGTGTGCACGTTGACGTAGAAGTTCCCCGGAGTGGCAGCGATCCGCCCGATCAGGACGGCGTCGACGTCTGCACATCC
>JALYHF010000114.1 GCA_030776745.1 Actinomycetota bacterium
GCCCGGGCCGCCGCCGCCCACGCCCAGGTGATCGCCGTCACCCAGGCCGCCGAGAACCTGCTCCTCCCCGAGCCGGTCGACCTGGCCTTCTGTCGGTTCCTGCTGCTGCACGTGCACGACCCCGTCGTCGTGGTGGCCCGCATGGGTGGCGCCGTGCGGCCGGGGGGCTGGGTGGTGGCCCAGGAGCCCATCACCTCGGCCGGTCGCGTGGGTGGCCAAGCGCTGTCCATGCCGGCCGCCCGGCACCCGGACGTGGGCGCCTGGCTCCCGGCCCACGCCAGGGCGGCAGGCCTCCAGATCGTGGACGCGTGGGCCGAGGCACCTGCGGGCGTCGGCCCGGGGCCGGTCGCCGACTACCTCGAGGCCATGACCGAGGTCGACCCCGGTGACGATCCGGTGGTGCTGGCCCCACTCGTGACCGTGGTCGCCCGACGGCCAGAGGGATGACCCCGCAGCGCTACCGAGCCGGCGGGGCGCCCTCGGGCAGCAGACGGTCCTGGGCGGCGGCGTCTGCACGGCCCAGGCACGCTGCTTCAGCCGTCGAGGAGCGACAGGCGGGCACCGGGGGCCACCTGGCGGCGGACATTGGTGCGCTGGAGCCACCCGGTCCCGTCGACCGCCGCAGTGGTGTTGTCGCAGCCACCGTCCTGGCGGCGTTGGTAGGTGGCCACCACGGTGGTGACCGGGACGCGGCGCCCGGCGCTGGTGACGGCGACCAGCTCGCTCCAGCGCACGGTGACCGACGGGTCGTCGCAGCGGGCGAACACCTCCGACCACACGACCGCGTCGGTGAGGTGCCGACTCGGACAGCGCAGGTCGCGCACGACGGTGGGTCGGCTGCTCCCCAGGTCGGTCACCTCGCCGCGCCACGACCCGGGCCCGTCGGGGGAGCGGCCGATGCGGAGCCGGTAGGGGCGCCGCACGGCCCACGGGTAGTCCCGGGTGTTGGGGTTGTCCACGGCGCTGGGAAGCTCAGAGGCGGTGCCTTCGAGCTCGCTCCCGCCGTCGTCGGCGGCGCGGTAGCCGCCCCAGTTGACGAAGCGCAGGGGCGGGTCCTGGCCGGCCGACTGGAGGTCCAGGTGGCCGCCACCCCGCACTCGGCGACCGTCCCGAAAGGAAGCCTGGAGGGCCCAGAAGTACAGCGCCGGCACCCTCGGGCCCTCGAGCACCTCCAGCGTCGCCTCCACCTGGACCAGCGCTTCCTCGGGGTCGAGCTCCCACCACAAGTGCAGCGAGGACGCCCGCTCGCCCCACGCCGCGTCCTCGGTCATGCGAGCCCACCCGTGAGCGGGCACGGCGTCGCCGGCCGCACCCGCACCACCACGGCCGGGAGGGTAGCGGCCGGCGGCGCCTGCGTTACGGTGGCGGGCGAAGCGCTCCCCCGAGCGGGCAGGAGGTAGCCGTGGCCGCACACCTGGTGAAGTGGGAGGGGCCGCCGCCCAGCGCCGACGAGGTGGCCGCCAGGTTCGACGAGGAGGGCCTCTCGCCCAGGCCGTGGGGCAACGGCCCGGGCGACGAGTACGGGTGGCACCAGCACGGGTACCACAAGGTGCTGTACTGCGTGTCCGGCAGCATCGTCTTCCACACCGGCGACGGCGACTTCGAGCTGCACGCCGGCGACCGCCTCGACGTGGAGCCTGGCACGGACCACGCCGCCACCGTGGGGCCCGAAGGGGTGGACTGCATGGAGGCATCCCGCTGAGGGAGCGCCGCAGGGCCGGCCTCTACTCCACGGTGAGCTCGCGGAGGTAGAACCAGTACGTCCGCCAGCGAACCACGCCTCGCACGGGGAGGCCGACCAGTTGCCAGAACATGCGCCAGGTGAGGCGCGTGCCGGCGAGCCACCCGAACTTCTCCCGCTTGGTCCGGTGGAACACCCCCTCCATCACCCGGGCGGTGGTGGGCAGGTGGCCCTCGGCGATGACCTCGTTCAGCATGACCTCGATGGTGTAGCCGTCCCGCTTGTGCGGTGGCACAGAGTCGAAGACCCAGCGGGGCACGATCCGCTCGCCGGTGGTCGGGGGAAAGCGCAGGACGAGCCAGTTCCAGCGTGGGCCGTAGTCGAAGGTGCCGAGCGACATCACCGCCCGCCCCTCGAGGAACGGCCGGCAGATGTCGTCGAGGTGGGCGCTGGTCAACCCGGTCAGGTCGGCGTCGACGAAGAGGATGGCATCGGCGTCAGTGGCATCGACGCCGGCCTCCATGGCCCGGGCCTTCGAGCCACCCGGGTGGTGGTCGACCACCTTGGCCCCGGCGGCGGCCGCCCGTTCCGCCGTGTCGTCGCCCGAGCCGTCGTCCACGACGATGACCTCGCGCACCGAGGGGCAACCCTTCACGGCGGCCACCACGGCCGCGACCGTCGGTGCCTCGTCGCGGGCCGGGATGACGGCGTCGATCACCGGCGCCAGGCGGGGACGCGCCGGCACGGAGGAATGCTAACGAGCCGCCGTTCGGCGACCGACCCCGAGGGCCCGCGGACCGACGGAGCCCGTCGCCATCAAAAGCGGCGCCAGGAGAACCCCTCGCCGGACACGGCGTCGAGGAACGCCTCCGGGTCGAAGGCCTCGGCCGGAGCCAGCGCGCCCGCCCCGCGTGCCCGCAGGGCGGCCTCGACCAGCAACCGGGCGGTGAGGCGGTAGACGTCGGTCCCTTCGCACGCCACCGAGGAGCTCCGGCCGGAGGGGGCTCGTGCCTCGGCCACGACGCGGAAGCGAGCCCGCCGGCGGCGCTTCTCGCCGGGGCCGGAGGGGAGGCGGTCCACCAGGGGGGCCACCACAGGCCGGGTCAGGCGGAGCAGACCGGTTCCCACCCCGAGCACAGCCCCGAGCAACGGAGCCATGACCATCACGGTGGTGACCGAGGCACCGGGCAGGTGGCGGGGGACGGTGACCTCCTCCCCCCAGGGAAGGGAGACGCCCACCTTGACCCCGTCGGGGAAGCGGACCTCCCGGCGGGCGGGCGACGGTCGAGACGACGACGCCACCTCCAGCGCAGTGCGCACGGTGCCCCGTGAGGGGAGGACACCGGACAGCTCGTAGGCGGTGACGACCTCGCTGACGCCCTCCACGCCTTGGGCGGCGACGGCCGCGGCCAGGTCGGCGAGCAGGAACTCGAAGCCACAGGCGGGCACGACGGCCACCGGTGCGGCGGCGAAGCGCTCGTACACCGTCCGCAGGAATGCGGGCTCGCCGGCCGAGTCGACGTAGGCCACCTCGTTGCGCACCGCCGCCTCCACCACCGCCAGGCCCAGGCGGGCGAAGGGCCCCACGGTGGTGATGAGGGCATCGGCCCCTTCGAGGAACGCGTCGAGGCGGCCGGCCTGGCGGGCGTCGACCACGAAGGGCTCGGCATCACCGCCTGCGGCCAGCGCCGCCAACATGGCCGGGTCCCGGGCGCCGAGCCGGTGGGGCAGGCCCCGCCCGGTCAGCTCGGCGGCCACCAACCGACCCGTGTAGCCGGTTGCGCCGAGGAGGGCGATCACAGCCGCTCCAGGAAGAAGTCCCGGATGGCCTCCTCCATGTAGGCCCGATCCTCCGGCCGCCGGGGGACGTGCCGCTCGTCGGGGAACAACAGCAGCCGGTGGGGCTTCCCCGCCCGGATCAGGGCGTTGACGAGCCGGGCGGTGTGGCGGAAGTGGACGTTCTCGTCGAGCAGCCCGTGCACCAGCAGCAGGTTGCCGCTCATCGTGGCGACGTGGTGCATGACGCTGCTCCGCTCGTAGCCTTCGGGGTTGGACGCCGGGGTGCCCATGTAGCGCTCGGTGTAGTGGGTGTCGTAGCCGTCCCAATGGGTCACGGGTGCGCCGGCCACGGCCGCCGTGAAGACATCGGGCGCCCGGGCCAGGCACATCGCCGCCAGGTAGCCCCCGTAGCTCCACCCGTAGATCCCCACCCGTCGACGGTCGGCCAGGCCGCTGGCCACCAGCCAACGCACACCGTCGACCTGGTCGTCCACCTCCACGCTGCCGAGGCGCCGATGGACGGCGGCCTCGAAGGCCAGGCCCCTGCCGGCGCTGCCGCGGTTGTCGACCACCAACACCAGAAGGCCCAGGCTGCGCAGGTACTGCGCCCGCATGTCCGCCGTCACCGACCAGGCGTCGGTCACCCGCTGCACGTGGGGGCCCCCGTAGACGCTGACGACGGTTGCGAACGGTGGGGCCGCCGTCCCTTCGGCCGGACGGTACACGGCGGCGTGCAAGGTCTCGCCGTCTCGGGCCTGGAACGTGACCAGCTCCGGTGGCGCCAGGCCCAGGCGCTGCACCCGGGTGTCCGGCTGGTCGTGGAGGACATGGAGGAGCCGGCCGTCGTCGATGGCACGCAGGGTCACGGTGGGCGGGTGCCCGGCGGTGCTGTGTACGTCGACGAAGCGGTGGCAGGCGTGGTCGACGACCACCCTGTGCACGCCCGGCCCGGTGGTGATCCGCCGGGGCTCGCCGCCGCCCATGCCCACGGCGTAGAGGTGGCGCTCCGTCGGGCCGTCCCGGGTGGAGCTGAAGTACACGAGCCCGCCGTCCTCGTCGACGCCGTCGAGGCTGTCGACCATCCACGGGCCCGAGGTCAAGGGACGCACCAGCGAGCCGGTGGCGTCGCACAGGTACAGGTGCCGGAAGCCGCTTCGCTCCGACGCCCACACGAAGCCGCCCTCGAGCCCGCCCGCCCTCCGCTCGAGAGGGCGGAACACGTCGTGGAGGTTGATCCAGGGCTCACCGACCTCGCGCAACAGGCGCTGCCGGCTCCCTGACGAGGGGTCGAAGCGCACCAGCTCGAGGGTGGTCTGCCGGCGGTCCTGGACCTGGGCCACCAGGGCGCCGTCGGGCATCCAGTCCACCCTGGCGAGGTACACGTCTTCGTCCTGGCCCAGCTCCATCCAGCGCTGGTCGCCGCCGCCGGCCGGGACGACCCCGAGGCGGACCCGGGCGTTGGCCTTCCCGGCGAAGGGGTAGTGGTGGTCCTCGTAGGCGCCCTCGTCCACCACGTCGGCGCCGTGGTGCACGATGCGGTAGACGGGGATGTGGGTCTCGTCGACCTGGCAGAAGGCCAGGCACGTGCCGTCGCGTGACCACCAGTAGCCCGACGGCCGGCCCATCTCCTCCTGGGCCACGAACTCGGCGAGACCGTGGGTCCGCCCGGTGCCGCGGGCGCCCGTGGTCACCCGGCGGGGCCGGCCGCCGGCCGCGGGGACCACGTGGAGCTCGCCGTCGGCGACGAAGGCGACCATGGTGCCGTCGGGCGACAGCTGGGGGTCGAGGACGGCGCCGGCGGCGGCGTCGAGCACCTTGCGCAGCCCACCGGAAGCACCGTCTTGCACGTGGACGCCGTCCGGGAGCGGCACCACGAGCCGATCGGCGTCTCGGGCCCAGCAGTAGCGGGACACTCCCAGCCCGAGCTCGCGCTGGCGCTCCCGGCGCAGCTTCTCCTCCCGCGGCAGCTTGTCCTCGCTCACCCCTCCCCCGGGAGGAACGACGAGGACCCGGCGCTGCCCCGTGCTCGTCTCCACGGCATAGAGCTGGCGGTGGAGGTCGCCGCCCGCGCTCCAGAGGAACGTGACCAGGCGGTCGTCCGGGCTGAAGGCGATCGACGCCGGCACCGCCATCCCGGGCGCGGGGACGTGGGCCACGTCGGCGACCGTGATGCTCGTGGGCGGCGTCGGCTCGACGATGGCTATGCGACGACCTTCAACAGCTCAGGGGCCACGGGACAGTCGGCTCGGCGGACGGCTTCGGCCGCCGGCTGACAGCCCGCCGGGCCGGCCACCTCCTCGAGCAGGCCGGCGGGGACCACCTCCTCGAGCCGGTCCCATGTCCCCTCCGCCGAACGGTGGAGGCGGGCGGCCATGGCGTCCCACAGCGGGGCGGGCAGGGCCCGCCCCACTCCGGCCACCGCCCACACCGGGATGCCGGCGTGGTGGGCGACGGCGGCGGCGGCCCGGGAACCCGAGACGGCCACCACGCCGCCCGGGCCGAGGGCCCACGCCTCGAGCGCCACCAGGTCGGCCGACGCCACGGCCGCGCCCAGGCCAGTGTCGGGCACGTCGACGGCGTCGACCCCGACCCCTCGGAGCAGGTGGGCAACCCCCGATGCCTCGCCGCCGCAGTCGACCACCAGGACCTCGAGGTCCCCTCTCCGGCGCACCGCCTCGACCACCTGCTCGGGCCACCCCAGGACGACCAGGCGACCGTCCTGGGGGAGGTTGGCGCCCAGTCGCACGGAGGTCTCGTCGGCGGCCACGTCCTCGACCGCCCGCCACGCCTCGGCCGTCTCCCCGGCCGTCAGCACCCGGGCGGCCAGCCACCACACCGGGCCCACGGCGGGGTGGCGGTCGACCAGGCGCCGGCAAGCCGTGACCAACCCGACCGGGTCGTGCCCGAAGCCGGCCAAGGCCCCAGCCGCCTCCCGGACCAGCGCCGAGGGGCTCACGCCCTCGGCCCTGGCCACGGAACGCAGGCGCTCGATGGGGTGCATCGGGCCGGACGTTAGCCCTCGGCTGGGCGGGCGCGGTCGGCGGCCTCGGCTCTTCGGTGGTCCGAACTCCCCTCGGCTACCTTCTTGCCGCCGTGGCCACAGACCCCCCTCCGGACCTCGAGCTCACCCCCCTCAACGGTCCGCCACGAACGGTCAAGGAGTGGCTGACCACCTTCCACCTGGTGTTCGTGGCCATCGATCCCTACACCAACGAGAGCGCGTGGCTACTGGCCACGTCGGCTCGGATCCTCCTCGCCTTCCGGGAGGCCGACTGCCGCATCGCCTGGCTCGTGGCGGGAGACCCGGAGGCGTGCCGGGCGTTCCTGGGCCCCCTGGCCGACGAGATCCTCACCTTCGCCGACCCCGACCTCACCGCCATCAAGGCCTTCGGCCTGGAGCGGCTGCCCGCCCTCGTGCACCTCGGCATCGACGGGACCGTCATGGGATCGGCCGAGGGGTGGGAACCGCCCAGCTGGCGAGCGGTCACGGTGAACCTGGCCCGGGTGATGAGCTGGCTCCCGCCGGTGGTCCCCCACCCCGACGACCCGGGGCCCTTCGAAGGCTCCCCCGCCATCCCCTGACGCCGCCGGCGGCCCCTTGCCGGCGAGCCGCGGGTGCGACGCGAGTGGCGGCAGCTCAGGTGACCACGCCCCCGCGGGTCAGCGCCATCACGTCGAGGGCGCTGTCCAGCTCCTCGTCGGTCATCCACCCCCGTTCGAGCACGATGTCGCGGACGGACCGGCCGGTCCTGGTGGACTCGGTCACGACCTCGGCCGCCCGCTCGTAGCCGAGGTGGGGGTTGAGCGACGCCCCGATCGACGGCGAGGACTCGGCGTACCTCCGACAGCGCTCCACGTCAGCCTCCACGCCGACGACGCACTTGTCGGCGAAGACCCGGCTGGCAGCGGCCAGGAGGCGAACCGCCTCCAGGAGGTTGCGGGCGATCACCGGCAGCATCACGTTGAGCTCGAGGTTCCCGGCGGCGCCTCCAAAGGCCACGGCCCCGTCGTTCCCCATCACCTGGGCCACCACCTGGCAGACCGCCTCGGGCACGACCGGGTTGGCCTTGCCCGGCATGATCGACGAGCCGGGCTGGAGCGCCGGGAGGCGGATCTCGGCCAGCCCGGTGTGGGGACCGCTCGCCATCCACCGAAGGTCGTTGGCGATCTTGTACAGCGAGACGGCGACGGTGCGGAGCACGCCGCTGGCCTCCACCAGCGCGTCCCGGGCGCCCTGCGCCTCGAAGTGGTCGCGCGCCTCGCTCAAGGGCAGGCCGGTCTGCTCGGCCAGACGCCGGACGACCCCGCGGGCGAACCCCCGGGGGGCGTTGAGCCCGGTACCCACCGCCGTGCCGCCCAGCGGGATCTCGCCCATGCGGGGAAGGACGCCGCCGAGTCGTTCCACGCCGAGCTCCACGGCGCGGGCGTAGCCGCCGAACTCCTGGCCGAGGGTCACCGGCGTGGCATCCATGAGATGGGTCCGGCCGGCCTTCACCACCCCCTTGAACTGGCGCTTCTTCCGGCGCAGGGCGGCGGCGAGGTGTTCGAGGGCGGGGACGAGCTCGTCGGTGACCAGGCCGAGGGCGGCCAGGTGGATGGCGGAGGGGAACACGTCGTTGGACGACTGCGAGGCGTTGACGTGGTCGTTGGGGTGGACCGGCTGGCCCAGCCGCTCGGCGGCCAGGGTGGCGATCACCTCGTTGGCGTTCATGTTGGACGACGTCCCCGAGCCGGTCTGGTACACGTCCACGGGGAACTGGTCGTCCCAACGCCCGGCGGCCACCTCGGCCGCCGCCTCGTGGATGGCCACCGCCACCTTCTTGTCGATCACCTTCAACCGGGCGTTCTCGAGGGCGGCGGCGCCCTTGATGGTGGCCAGAGCGGCGACCAGGGCGGGGTCGATGCGAAGCCCGGAGATGGGGAAGTTCTGCACCGCCCTCTGGGTCTGGGCCCCCCAGCGGGCATCGGCCGGGACCGCCACCTCGCCCATCGAGTCGTGCTCGGTCCGGAACTCGGCTGTGGCCATTCTTCGCTCTCCGGGTCGCTCGGCCCGCGCACCGTAGCGGATACGTGCTCGGCGACAGGGCGGCCGATAGGCTCCGCGTCCGTCGTGCGCTGCCCCTGGCGAGGTCCTGCTGCTTACCCGCGCCCCGGCTCTGTCGCGAGCCGGAACCGGAGAGGGCTCCTCGCCCTGGGCCTGTCGGCGCTGGTGGCCCTGCTCGGCCCAGGGCTGGCCGTCGGCCCGGCCTCGGCCGACCAGATCGCCGACAAGCGGGCCGAGGCGGCCCGCCTGGCCGCCGCCCTGGAGGACAAGGGCCGTGAGGTGAGCAGCCTGGCCGAGGAGTACAACGAGGCCCGGCTGCGGGCGGAGCGCACCACCGGCCAGGTGCAGACGGTGAAGGGCATGGTGCAGGAGACCGACCGGCTGGTGGGGCGGGCCCGGGCCCGGGTGCGGACCCACGCGGTGGGCGCCTACCTGCGAGGCGGGCAGGTCCCCGTGGCCCAGCTCCTCGACAGCGGCTCGGCCGACGAGCTGGCCGTTCGTCAGATCTACGTGCGCACGCTGCTGGGCAACGAGCAGGCCGCCATCAGCGCCCTCCAGGAGGCGAGGGAGCAGCGCGAGGCGAGGCGGGCGGAGCTCGAGGCGGCCCAGCGATCGGCCAGGGAGGTGCTGGCCGCCGTGGACGTTCGCCGCCAGGC
>JALYHF010000115.1 GCA_030776745.1 Actinomycetota bacterium
CCCCTCCTCCCCCTCCGATCGAGCCCGAGGAGGCTTCGATGAGCGTTCCCCCGCCCGCCCCGACGACCGACACCCTCACCATCCGCCCCTGGCCCGACGAGGTGATCGACGCCCTGGGCCACGATCCCCGCTCCCGCTACGTCGAGATCTTCTGGCTCGGCATCCTGGGCCCGTCGACGACCTGGCTGCTCCGGCGCCTGGTCGCCGGGCTGGAGGCGAGCCCGGCGGGCTTCGACCTGCCGCTGGCCGACACGGCGCGGTGTCTGGGCCTGGGCGACAAGGGCGGGCGCCACTCCCCGTTCATGCGCTCGCTGGCCCGGCTGGTGCAGTTCGACCTGGCCCAGGCCCAGGGCGACCCGGTGCTGGCCGTGCGGCGCAAGGTGCCGCCCCTCAACCGCCGTCAGGTCCTCCGCCTCCCGGCGTCGCTGCAGGCCGAGCACCAGGCCCTCCAGGAGGCCAACCTGCGGACCCCCGCCGTCGAGCAACAGCGCCGGCGGAGCCGCCAGCTGGCCCTGAGCCTCCTCGAGCTGGGCGAGGACCTGGAGGCAGCCGAGCGCCAGCTCCTGCGCTGGCGCTTCCACCCCGCCCTGGCCCGGGAGGCGTCGGCGTGGGCCTGGTCCCGGCACCGCCGGGCCCTCGACGCCGCCGCCGAGCCCGGAGAGCTGCCCAAGGGCGACGTCGCCTGACGGCGGCGGCCGGAGCCCGCCGGGGCGGGGGGCGTCGCCGTCGAACAAACCGCCGTCCCGGTCGGCTCCGTAGACAGCCGCCCCCCCAGCTCGGCCCTCCAGGGCCGCGCCCAGCGTCTCCGCTCAGGTCGGCGGGCAGGGAGGCCGAGGAACCAAGGGTCAACCACTGTTGCAGAAGTCGAAGGGAGATCGCGGTGCCAAGCCGTCACGATGCTCAGCCGGCCAGCGCCAGCACCAGCCCGCTCGGGCGGTGGTGCTGAGATGGCCCTGCGACGCAGCTCTCGACCCAAGCCGCCGCGCCCCAGGGACCCGGTGACGGCCCGGCGCACCGTCGTCGCCGGGGTGATGGCCACCGCCCTCGTCCTGGCCGTGTCCGCCTTCCAGCTCCACAAGGTGGTCACGGCCCGCCGGGACGCCCCCGTCGAGGTCACGCTCTCGGGAGCCGTGGACGCCATCCAGGCCGGCAAGGTGGCCCGGCTCCACCTCGACGACGGCTCCCGCCGCGGCACCCTCGTCCTCAGCAACGGCACGCAGGTCGTCACCGCCTACCCGGAGGGCTCGGGCCCCGCCCTGGCCGACGGGGCCAGGAACGCCAAGGTGAAGGTGACGGCGTCTCCCAACAAGAGCCCCTCGTTCCCCTGGCTGTCGCTGTTGCTCAACCTGGTGCCCGTGGCCCTGCTCATCGGCTTCTTCGTCTTCTTCATGGGCCCGAGGATGGGCCTGGGCCAACCCGGCAAGACCCGCCACCGGCCGGCCGAGGTGCCCGACACGCGGTTCGCCGACGTGGCCGGGGTGGACGAGGCCGTGGCCGAGCTGGCCGAGGTGGTGGAGTTCCTCCACGCCCCCGGGCGATTCCAGGAGGCAGGGGCCCGGGTGCCCCATGGCTTCTTGCTGGTGGGCCCGCCGGGGACGGGCAAGACCCTGCTGGCCCGGGCGGTGGCCGGCGAGGCCGGGGTGCCGTTCTTCTCCCTGGCCGGTTCGGACTTCGTCGAGACCTTCGTGGGCGTGGGTGCCGCTCGGGTCCGCCAGGTCTTCGCCGCCGCCCGCCGGGAGGGCCGGGCCATCGTGTTCATCGACGAGATCGACGCCGTGGGCAAGGTGCGCACGGCCGGGCCCACCAGCAGCGGCAACGAGGAGCGCGAGAACACGCTGAACCAGCTCCTGGTGGAGATGGACGGCTTCGTGGAGTCCGGCGTGATCGTGCTCGGGGCCACCAACCGCTCCGAGGTCCTCGACCCCGCCCTCACCCGCCCCGGACGGTTCGACCGGCGCGTGGCCGTCCCTGCCCCCGACCGTGCCGGTAGGACCGACATCCTGCGGCTGCAGGCCAGGGAGCGAAACTTCGCCCCCGACGTGGACTTCGTGGCCCTCGGCCGGCGCACGCCGGGGCTGACCGGTGCCGACCTGGCCTACGTGGTCAACGAGGCGGCCCTGGAGGCGGCGCGGACGGGGTCGCAGGTCATCAACGCCACCCACCTCGACGCCGCCCTGGCCACGGCCATGATGGGGAAGGAGCGACGCTCGGCCGTCGTCACCCCACGCGACCGCCACATCACGGCCTGGCACGAGGCCGGCCACGCCGTGGCCGCGCTGGTGCTGCCCCACGCCGATGATCCGGTGTCGGTCACCATCGTGCCCCGGGGCCAGGCCGGCGGGGTGACGTGGATGGGCGGCAACGACCATTCCTTCGTCACCCGCTCCGAGGCCGAGGCCCGCCTCACCGTCGCCATGGCCGGGCGGGCCGGCGAGGAGCTGCACCTGGAGGGCGACTTCACCCAGGGTGCGGCCAGTGACTTCGCCTCGGCCACCACCCTCGCCCACGCCATGGTCACCGAGTACGGCATGAGCGAGCTGGGAGTGACGTGCCGCTCGGCCCTCCTCCAGTACCCCGGCGCACAGCCAGAGCAGGTGGGCGCCGCCGTCGACACCCTCCTGGAGCGGGCCATGACCAGGGCCCGTGAGGTGGTGGGCACCCACGCTGAGCTGGTGGCGGCCGTAGCCCGGGAGCTGCTGGCCGAAGAGACGGTGAGCGGCGCCAAGCTGAGCGCTCTGGCCCACCGGCACGCCGTCCCCGCCGCCGACCTGGCCGACTGCCTGGTGTAGCTCGGCTCCACCACTCGGCGCCACCGAGCGCCGGGAGAGAAGAGAAGGCCGGCAGCGCCGATGGTCGATGGGCGACGCTGGGACCCGCTGGTAGTACGGCGCCAGATGCTCCGCGGATCACGGAACCTGGCGGCGGCCGCCGTCGACCTGCTCATCGACACGGAGTGCGAAGCCCTCGCCGCCCTCCACGCCGTCATCCCCCACACCGGCCAGGAGCCCCGCTCCGAGGCGCTCGAGCACCTGCTCGAGCACGTGATCATGCACAAGCAGGAGCAGGTCGACACCCTGCTGCGGGCCCGGGGCGGGGGGTGACTACAGCGGCTCGAAGCCGGTGAGGAGCTCGAGGAGCGTGCGCACGCCGGTGCCGGTGGCCCCCTTGGCCACGTAGCCGTCCTCGGCCTCGGCACGGGCCGGTCCGGCGATGTCGAGGTGGGCCCAGGGCACCGAGCCCACGAACTCCTGCAGGAAGAGACCGGCCACCAGCGTGCCGGCCTGGCCGGGGTTGCCGATGTTCTTGACGTCGGCGACGTCGGAGTCGATGTGCGAGCGGTACTCCTCGGGCAGGGGGAGCGGCCAACTCGGCTCGCCGGCCCGTTCCGACGCGGCCCGGACCCGGTCGACCAGGCCCTGGTGGTTGCCCATGAGCCCGGCGATCTTCCTGCCCAGGGCCACGACCTGGGCACCCGTCAGCGTGGCCAGGTCCACGATGGCGTCCGGGGCCGCCTCGACGGCCAGGGAGAGGGCGTCGGCCAGGATGAGACGACCCTCGGCGTCGGTGTTGAGCACCTCCACCTGCTTGCCGTTGCGAATGGTGAGCACGTCTCCGGGCTTGATGGCCCTGCCGCCGGGCATGTTCTCCGTGCACGGCATGATGCCCACGACCTTGACGTTGGCTCCCAGCGCCGGCAGAGCCGACATGGTGGCCAGCACGGCGGCGGCTCCGGACATGTCCGTCTTCATGGCCATCATCCCGTCGGCGGTCTTGATGGAGATCCCGCCCGAGTCGAAGGTGACGCCCTTGCCCACGATGGCCACCGTGGCGGCCGGCCCTCCGCCGGGCGGGTCGTAGACCAGCTCGACCAGGCGAGGGGGCTCGGCCGAGCCTCGGGACACCCCGGCCAGACCACCGAGGCCCTCCTGGGCGATGGCCACCTCGTCGAGCACGGTGACGGCCAGTCCCTCGGCCTCGGCGACCTCCACCGCGATCTGGGCCAGGCGTCGGGGCGTCAGGGCTCCGGCCGGCTCGTTGGCCAGGTCCCGGGCCAGGCACACGGCCGCCGCCACCCGTGCACCCCGATCGAGGCCCTGTTGGACCTCGGTGCCCCCGGGGCCGACCAGCGTCAGACGCTCGAGGCGGCAGGGCCGGGGATCGCTCTTGTAGGCGGTGAAGCGGTAGGCGGCCAGGGCGGCCCCCTCGGCGACGGCCTGGGCGGCGGCGGCCAGGCTCAGCGGGGGCGGCACCGCGTCGAGCAGCGTGGTGGCCAGCGCCGGGACGTTCCAGCTGGCCTTCACCACCCCTGCCACCGCCTTGCGCAAGGTGTCAGTGCTCACGCCAGCAGCCTCCCCCATCCCGACGGCCACGACGGTGCGACCGTCTCCGGCCTTCAGCGCCTGTGTCTGTCCCACGCTGCCGTCGAAGCCCTGGGCCTCCAGGAAGGAGAGGTCCACGTCCACCGGCGACCCGTCGGGGACCCGCCGCCCCTTGAACACGGGCACGGCCACGACGCCGGTCTGGGCCGGGTCCTCCCCTGCGTGGGCGAACGTGATGGCCATCAGCCCTCCCTCCGCCGGGCCGGGAGGGCCCGACCCTCCTGCCAGCGCGCCATCGTCCACAACAGGTCCGAGAGACGGTTGAGGTAGGCCACCGCCAGGGAGCCGCCGTGGGCGGCGCTGACGGCCCGCCGCTCCGCCCGCCGCACCACGGCGCGGGCCACGTCCAAGAGGGCGGCGGCGCGCGTCTGGCCGGGCACCACGAACTCACTCGGCATGTCGAAGCGCTCGGCCAGGGCGTCCATGCGGGCCTCGAGGCCCGCCACCATCTCGGCGCTCACCGACGTCTCGCCCTCGCGCAGCTTGTCCCGGTTGGCGGCGGCGGTGGCCAGCTCGGCCATCAGCACCCACAGATCCCGCTCGAGGGCGACGAGGACGTCGTCGAGCTCGGAGCCCGGCCCGGCTTCGGCTCGGGCCAGGCCGAGGAGGGCCTGCGCCTCGTCCACCGTCCCGCACGCCTCCAGGGCGGCGTCGTCCTTGCTGGTCCGGCCGCCGAAGTACAGCCCGGTGGTGCCGTCGTCACCCTTCCTCGTGTAGATGCGCATCTCTGGAGGGGGAATCTAACGTCGCCTGTAGCCTGGCCCCGTGGCCAGCAGCTATCTCGAGGCCGTTCGCCAGCGCGTGGTCGTCTTCGACGGCGCCACCGGCACCAACCTGCAGCTGCGTCAGCTCTCGGCCGACGACTTCGGTGGTCCAAGCCTCGAGGGCTGCAACGAGATCCTGGTCGACACCCGGCCCGACGTGGTCACCGATCTGCACCGGTCCTTCTTCGAGGTGGGCGTGGACGTGGTGGAGACCGATACCTTCGGCGCCTTTCCCACCGTCCTGGCCGAGTACGGCGTGGCCGAGCGGGCCCACGAGCTCAACGTGAAGGCGGCCCGGCTGGCCAAGGAGGTGGCGGCGGGGTACGGCGGCTGGGTGGCCGGCTCCATCGGGCCGGGGACCAAGTTCCCCTCGCTGGGCCAGATCCGCTTCGCCGAGCTGCGCGACGCCTACGAGGTCCAGGCCCGCGGGTTGCTCGAAGGCGGGGTGGACCTGTTCATCGTCGAGACGGTGTTCGACATCCTCCAGGCCAAGGTGGCCATCCTGGCCTGCCGCCGGGCCATGGCCGCCGTCGGGCGCCAGGTGCCCCTTCAGGTGCAGGTGACCATGGAGCTCACCGGGCGCATGCTGCCGGGCACCGAGATCGGGGCCGCCCTCACCACCCTCGAGGCCCTGGGCCCCGACGTGGTCGGCCTGAACTGCGCCACCGGTCCCCAGGAGATGAGCGAGCACCTGCGGTACCTGAGCCAGCGTTCCACCCTGCCCGTCTCCTGCCTGCCCAACGCCGGCCTTCCCTCGGTGGTCGAGGGCCGGATGCACTACGACCTGACACCGGCCCAACTGGCCGAGTTCCACACCCGCTTCATCACCGATCTCGGCGTCTCCGTCGTCGGTGGCTGCTGTGGGACCACCCCCGAGCACCTGCGCCACGTCGTCGAACGGTGCAAGGAGCTCGTGCCCGCCTCCCGGGCCCCGCAGCCGGAACCGGGCGTGGCCTCGCTCTACAGCCATGTGCCGTTCGACCAGGCGCCGTCGTTCCTCGTGGTCGGCGAGCGCACCAACGCCAACGGTTCCAAGAGGTTCCGGGAGGCCATGCTGGCCGACGACTGGGAGACCTGCGTGGCCATGGCCAAGGACCAGGTGAAGGAGGGAGCCCACGTCCTCGACGTCTGCGTCGACTACACCGGCCAGGACGGCGTGGCCGACATGGACGAGATCACCTCCCGATTCGCCACCCAGGTCACCCTGCCCCTGATGCTGGACTCCACCGAGCCGGCGGTCATCGAGACCGGTCTGCAGTGGATCGGGGGCAAGCCCATCCTCAACTCGGTCAACCTGGAGGACGGCGACGCCCCCGGCACCCGCCTCGACCGCTTCCTCTCCCTGGCCCGCGAGTACGGCGCCGCCGTGGTGTGCACCTGCATCGACGAGGAGGGCCAGGCCCGCACGGCCGACTGGAAGCTGCGGGCGGCCACGGCCATCCACCGCCTGGCCGTCGAGCGCTACGGGCTGCCGGCCACCGACCTGCTCTTCGACCCGCTGGCCCTGCCGCTGTCCACCGGCATGGAGGAGAGCCGGCGCGACGGCATCGAGACCATCGAGGGCATCCGGCGCATCAAGGCCGAGCTCCCCGGCGTGCGCACCATCCTCGGGCTGTCCAACGTGTCGTTCGGCCTCACCCCGGCCGCTCGCCACGTGCTCAACTCGGTGTTCCTCCACGAGTGCCAGCAGGCCGGCCTCGACGCCGCCATCGTGCACGCAGCCCGGATCCTGCCGCTCAACAAGATCGACGAGGGGGCCCTGCAGGTCTGCCTCGACCTCGTCTACGACCGCCGTCGCCCCGGCTACGACCCGCTCCAGGAGCTGCTGGCCCTGTTCGAGGGCGTGTCGTCGTCGACCCTGCAGAAGGAGGACCGCAGCGGCTGGACCGTGGAGCGGCGCCTGGAGCAGCGGATCATCGACGGCGACAAGGAGGGCCTGGAGGCCGACCTCGACGAGGCGCTCCGGACCACCCCTGCCCTCGGCATCGTCAACGACACGCTGCTGGCCGGCATGAAGGTGGTAGGCGACCTGTTCGGGTCAGGTCAGATGCAGCTGCCCTTCGTGCTCCAGTCGGCGGAGACCATGAAGGCGGCGGTGGCCCACCTCGAGCCGCACATGGAGAAGAGCGACCAGGGCGGCAAGGGACGCATCGTCCTGGCCACGGTGAAGGGCGACGTCCACGACATCGGAAAGAACCTCGTCGACATCATCCTCACCAACAACGGCTACGAGGTCCACAACCTGGGCATCAAGGTGGCCGTGGGCGACATGATCGACAAGGCCCTCGCCGTCGGGGCCGACGCCATCGGCATGAGCGGGCTGCTGGTGAAGAGCACGCTGATCATGCGCGAGAACCTGCTGGAGCTGAATGAGCGGGGCCTGGCCGACATCCCCGTCGTGCTGGGCGGGGCCGCCCTGACCCGCACCTACGTGGAGCGCGACCTGCGCCAGGTCTACCAGGGGCGCCTGTTCTACGGGAGGGACGCCTTCGAGGGGCTCCACACCATGGACAAGCTGGTGGAGCTCAAGCGCAGCGGCCGGGACGACCCGGACCTCGGCCGGGCCCTCGGTGGCCGCGACCTGCCGCCCCGGGCCGAGAAGGCGGCGGCCGACCCGTCGACCGTCCCCGCCCGCTCCCCCGTCGTCGCCGCCGACAACGAGGTCTTCAAGCCCCCCTTCCTCGGCTCGCGGGTGGTGAAGGGGGTGGCGATCGACGAGATCGCCGCCTACCTGAACGAGACCGCCCTGTTCCGCAACCAGTGGGGCTTCCGCCCCGAGAAGGGTGAGCGGGACGAGGACTTCAAGATCCGCGTCCGGGCCGTGCTGCGGGAGGAGCTGGCCAAGGCCAGGTCGGCGGGGCTGCTGGTCCCCCAGGTGGTGTACGGGTTCTTCCCCGTCAACGCCGAGGGCGACGACGTCGTGGTGTGGGAGGACGACACCCGCAGCACCGAGCGGGTCCGCTTCTCCTTCCCACGCCAGCAGAAGGAGCCGTGGCTGTGCATCGCCGACTTCTTCCGGGCGGCCGGCTCCGGCGAGGCCGACTACGCCGCCTTCCACATCGTCACCATGGGCGCCGAGGTCACCGAGGAGGCGGCCCGGCTCAAGGCCGCCGATCGCTACCGGGACTACCTGTTCTTGCACGGCCTCGGCGTGGAGATGACCGAGGCGCTGGCCGAGCTGTGGCACCGGCGCATCCGTGAGGAGTGGGGGTTCGCCGGCGAGGACGGGCCCACCCTGGGCGGCCTGTTCCGCCAGCAGTACCGGGGCGGCCGCTACTCGTGGGGGTACCCGGCCTGCCCCGACCTGGAGGACAACGAGAAGGTGGCGCACCTGCTGGGGGCGGGCCGGATCGGCATCGAGGTCGGCGAGGAGACCGGGTTCCAGTACCAGCCGGAGCAGACCACCTCGGCCATCATCTGCCATCACCCTCAGGCCAAGTACTTCGTGGCCTGATGGGCCCGCCGTCGGCCTCCCCGCCGCCGCGCTGGTCCGCCACCTCGTCGAGCCGACGGAGGAACGCCCCCACCCCGGCGATCTCGGCCCCGGCCGCCCCCACCCGCTGGCGAAGGGCGCGGTCGGACGTCACGACCCGGAGGGACTGCGGGTGGGCGTCGGCCGAGACCAGCTCCACGATGCGCTGGTCGGCATCCCGCTCGGGCCCTCCGGGGTAGCGAACCACCACCCCCCCGTGGTCGCCCTCGGGAACATCGGGCAAGGGGCGACCGTCGAGAGCCAGGGTGACCTCGTCGCCGGTGGCGGTCACCAGCCGCTGGAGGCGCCGGAGCAGGGACCGCACGGCGGCGTCGCGGTCGCGCCACCAACCATCGGGCCGGGAGCCGATGACGTTCATCCCGTCCACCACCAGGCGGGCCACCCCCGGAAAGTAGCGGGCCTGCGCTGGAGAGCGCGGGGGCGATCGCCACCCGGGGGCGGCACGCCGCGTTCGTCAGCAGCCGGTCCGTCAGCGCCGACGGTGACCGCCGACCGCCTCGCCCAGGCGGCCTCCAGCCGTGGGCGCCCGAGTCCGGCTACATGCGGAGGGCTGTCAGCGTCAGCGTCCGCCGCGACAGCTCATCCCCGATCAGAGCGCTTGGCGAGAACGCCGAGGCGATCTCCCGCCACGATCAGAACGATCGCGGCGGCGATGGCCACGATCGAGCCGAGGAGGTTCAGCTCGAAGATGTCGCCGGTCCCCAGGGCGTTCGCAACCACGCCGCCCACCACCGAGCCGATGAGACCAAGCACGAGCGTCATCCCCAGACTGAGGTGCTGACGGCCGGGAACAAGAACCCGAGCGAGGATCCCGACGACCAGTCCGAACACGATGAATCCAATCATCAACACTCCCTCTGTCCGATGGAGCAATGATGTCATCCCGGGTTCGCACCAGGCGGCCGGCGGGCCGGCGACGTCGCGTTGTCAGCCGAGACCGCGTTGTTCGGCTGGATGGGTCTCGATCTCCGCGGTGCGACGCCCGGCGAAGGCCGGCACCGTGTTGCGTGACGATCACCGAGCCGCCGGGTGGCGGATCCCCGACGTTCCAGTGTGGTCAGGGCACCGGGTGCGGTCATTGTCGGGACCTGCGTTACCGTCACGCGTCCCATGCGACGGCTACGTCTCGCCGGAGGACGAGTCGAGGGCTTGCGTCTCCTTCATGGGCACCGCTACCCGGGCGAGGGGTGGGGACTGTGCTTCGACGGCCGGCGCCTGGTGATGATCGGCGGCAGCAGCCGGCTCGTGTTCCGGGACCCGACCAGCTTCGACCGCACCGGAGGCGTCACCGTCGAGCACGACGGTGGGCCGGTCGCCACATCAACGAGCTCGAGTGCACGGGGGACGCGGTCTCCGCCAACATCTGGCTCGAGGAACGCATTGGCCGGATCGACGCGGAGACGGGACAGGTGACGGCCTGGATCGACGCCTCGGGCCTCCTCGCCCCGCACGAGCGAGCAGGCGCCGACGTCATCAACGGCATCGCCTACGTCCCCGAGCGGCGGACCTTCCTGCTGACCGGCAAGCTCTGGCCCCGCCTGTTCGAGGTGGACTTCGTCCGGCCGGCCGCGTGAGTCGGAGGTACGACCAACACCTCGACGGAGGGCACCGTCGACGATCACCCTGGTCTGGTCCACGTCGACGACCGGCTGGTGCCCTCGTCACGGTAGCCACGTTCCGCACCAGCGGTAGTAGCCACCCGGTACCCTCGACCGGCTCGGCGCGGCACACGCATAGCATGACCATCTGGTGATCTGGCGACCGATCGGTGCACTGGCGCTACGCGGCCGTCGAGGACGATCGAAGGCCAAGGGGAGCCCCAAGCTCGGACTCGTCCTCCAGGTGGCGGGCCTCGGCCTGGCCGTGGCGGCGGTTGTGAAGGAGCTTCGTACGCCCCCCGACGAGCGGCGATGGCACGGAACGGTGGCTGGTGTCGTCCCCTATGACTTTCGCCTCCCTACCCTTGCGCGCGTCCGTTCCACGGTGTGGAACCCCGAGGCGGACCGGCTTCTCGGCCCACCCGTCTTCGGAGTCGGCTGGACGCTCAACGTGGGACGGCTGCTCAAGACGCTGAGGTCCTAGGCCCTCTTTGGGGGGAGCGCCAGTGACCCCGCTGACGGCCGGCGCCGCCGCCAGCGGAGGGACTGGCCTGAGGCCCGAGGCGGTCGCAGCTCGGGCTCGGGACCGTTCTGGGTCGCGGGCTCGGGCAGTAGCGTTCTTGGTCAGGAGCGCGGGCTCGCCGACGGCGACGGAGACGAAAGGCAGCGGGAGCAGACATGAGGGTCTCGTCCGAACGGTGGCGGCTGGGCCAAGGGTGGGCCCGGCCGTGAGAGCCCGGCCGTTGGGCTCCCAAGGGCCGTCCATCTCGGTCATCGGCTTCGGGGCGTGGGAGGCCGGCGGGGTGGGGTGGGGTCCCCCCCTTCCCGACGACGAGGTGCTCCGGGCCATGCGCGCCGCCTTCGACGCCGGGATCGGGTGGGTCGACACGGCCGAGCTCTACGGCGGCGGCCGCTCCGAGGAGCTGGTCGGCAAGGCGGTGCAAGACCGCGACGACGTGGGGGTTTTCACCAAGGTCGCTCCCACGGGCAGCGGCGTCCACGCCGCCGGCGTCCGCAAGGGAGCAGAAGGAAGCCTCCGCCGCCTGCGCCGTGACGTGATCGACCTGTACCAGGTGCACTGGCCCCACCCCCAGGTCCCGCTCGAGGAGACGTGGGAGGCCATGGCCGAGCTGGTCGAGGACGAGCTCGTGCGGTTCGTGGGGCTGTCGAACTTCGGCCGCGACCAGATCGAGCGGTGCGAGGCCATCCGCCACGTCGACTCGCTGCAACCGCACTTCTCGATGCTGCACCGCGCCGGTCGGGAGGACCTGTTCCCGTTCTGCCAGGCCAACGGCACCGGCGTCATCTGCTACGGCCCGCTGGCCTACGGGCTGCTCACCGGGGCCGTCACCGCCGAGACCCGCTTCGGGCCCGACGACTGGCGCAGCGGTCTCCTCGGCGTCGGCTACTACGCCGAGCTGTTCGCCCCCGGCGTGTTGGAGCGCAACCTGGAGATCGTCGCCTCCCTCCGCCCCGTCGCCGACCGCCTCGGCGTCACGCTGGCCCAGCTGGCCCTCGCCTGGGTCGTGCACCAGGAGGGGGTGACGGGTGCCATCGCCGGCTCGCGCTCGCCCCGCCACGTGGTCGACAACGCCGCCGCCGGTGACGTCGAGCTGGGGCCGGAAGACCTCGAGGAGATCGAGGCGGCGCTGAAGAGGGGCTAGGAGCCGGCCAGCACGGCACGAGCCACCAGGTCGGTGCCGAAGGCGGTGAGGATGGCCAGGTAGAGCAGCCCGGTGGCGGCCATCACCGCCGAGTAGGCCCGCTCCTTCAGCGCGGCCCTGGTCACCAAGGTCAGGATCACCGTGGTGGCGGCGCAGGCCAGCCAGAACCACCCCAGCAGCCCGCCGTAGCCGTCGTCGATCCGCCCCGACAGCACGGAGAGCATCCCCGGCGGCCACAGCAGGGCCGCCACCTCGAGAGGCCAGATCCACCCCAGCCACCGGTTCAGCTCGCCCAGCGGTTCCCGCCCGAGGCCGGGCTGCACCAGGTACCAGTGACCGAGGAGCATGGCGTCGGTCACCGCTCCCAGGAAGGCGGCACCCACCAGCGTGCGGGCCACGGCCAGGAGGTCGGGCCCGCCGGCCGCCAGCCCGGCCGCCACCAGCCCGATCGAGCCGGCCAGCGGCGCCACCAGGTCGAGGGCGGGGGGGAACTCGGCCCCGCGCCCGGCGGCCTCCAGCTGGACCCCCCGGTTCCGGCCGGCCCCGACCGGGACCCGCGCCGCCAGCCGCTCCTGGCGAGCCCGCTGGCCGGCCACCCCGGCCC
>JALYHF010000116.1 GCA_030776745.1 Actinomycetota bacterium
TTCTTCCGCCCTCCCAGCTGGTACACCCTGCACAAGGCCAACAACCGCATGCACCGCCGGCTGCTCGTCGTCGACGGCAAGGTCGGGTTCGCCGGTGGGGTGGGAGTGGCCGACGTGTGGACCGGCGACGCCCAGGACCCGGAGCACTGGCGGGAGACGCACGCGCGGGTGGAAGGGCCGGCGGTGCGCGACGTCCTCGGCGGGTTCCTCGAGAACTGGACGGAGGCGACCCAGCAGGTGCTGAGGCCGGCGCACGTCCCGGACCTGGCCGCCTTCGACGACGGCGTGGACGTTCAGGTCACCAGGAGCACGCCGGCCACGGGCGGCACGGCCGTGTCCGAGCTGTTCTTCGCCGTCATCGCCGGTGCTCGCCAGCGCCTGTGGTTGACGACGGCCTACTTGACGGCGGGCCGCGCCTTCCTGGACGCGCTGTGCGAGGCGGGAGGGCGCGGCGTGGACGTGCGGATCCTGGTCAACGGCTCGAAGGTCGACAAGGACGTGGTCCGCCAGACCGGACGGCGCTCCTACGGAAGGCTGCTCGAGGCTGGTGTTCGGATCTTCGAGTACGAGAAGACCATGCTGCACGCCAAGACCATGATCGTGGACGACGACTGGGGCGACGTCGGGTCCAGCAACTTCGACCACCGCTCCTTCGCCCTGGACTCCGAGTTGAACCTGTCGTTCTACGACAAGGCCCTCGTCTCCGAGCTCGAACGGCACTTCCTCGACGACCTGGAGGTCTCCGAGGAGTTCGACCTGGAGCGCTGGAACGACCGGCCCCTCTCCGAGCGGGCCACCGAGTACGCCGGCGAGCTGCTCCGACAGTCGTTCTGAACGCGCTGTAGGTGCTCCGCGTTCAGCCGCCCTCCTTGCGGGCGCGGAACACCACGGTGCGGGGGACGTAGCGGGAGGCCTCGCTCAGGTCCTGGCTCGAACCCGTCCCCGCCAGGGGCTCCGGCTCGAGGATCGTGTCCACCCGGTAGCCGGCGCGCGTGAGACCGCCGAAGAGGTCCGAGATCGTGTGGTGGTACTCGGTGAAGATGACGCCGTTCCGCTCGCGCTCGACGCCGGCCCGATCGAAGTAGGAGCGCCGCACGACCAGGGGCGGCTCGGCGCATTCGTCGATCAGTGCCGAGGCCGGGTGGGGGAGGCTGAACACCAGCGGCGCCGCCGCCTTCAGGACCCGGTTGACCTGGCGGAAGACCCGGTCGAGGTCCTCGACGTAGCTGAAGGCGTAGGCGCTGAAGGCGACGTCGATGGACTCGGCCCGGAGGAAGGCGAGATCGGCCATGTCCGCCTGGCGCAGCTCCACCTTGACCTCCTCCTGCTCGCACAGGCGCTTGGCGTAGGCGAGCATCTCGGCCGAGCTGTCGATGCCGATGGCGGTGGCGCCCTGCTTGGCGAAGGCAACCGAGCACTGGGCCCCTCCGCAGCCCAGCTCCAGCACCCGCTTGCCCCTGACGTCACCGAGCAGGCGGAAGTCCGCCTCGGTCCCCACGTCGGGGCCGTAGTGGGCGACGTCGGTGGGGAGCCGGGCGAGGGCCTGGTAGGAGGCGGCGTGGCGGTCCCAGGCGGCGGCGTTGTCGGTCGGCACGAGGAGATGTTGCTACAACGGTGGGCCCCTCCATGAGAATCGTCACCTTCAACGTCCAGCACGGGCGTACGCCGGGTGGTCGGGTCGACTCTGCCGGGCTCGCTCGCTACTGCGCCGGGCTGGGTGCGGACGTTCTCGCCCTCCAGGAGGTGGACGTCCGCGTCGCCCGTTCCCGCTGGGCCGACCAGGCGGCGAGGGTGGCCCAGGCCACCGGCATGGTGCAGGCGTTCGGCCCGGCCCACCGGCTGGGCTTGGTCGGGCGCTACGGCAACGCCCTCCTCTGCCGGGGCGCGCTGGCCGACGTGCAGGTCCTGGCCCTGCCCCGCCTCGGGCGGGCCGAGCAGCGGGCGGCGCTGCTGGCCACGGCCCTGTTCGGCGGCTCTCGCCTGTCGGTCGCCACCACGCACCTGTCGATCCACGCCGACGAAGCCCCAGGGCAACTCGAAGCCGTGGTGGCTGCCTTGGTGGCCAGGCCTTCGCCCCGGCTCCTGCTCGGTGACCTGAACCTCCGGCCGGGCGACGTGGCACCGCTGGTGGCGGCCGGAGGCCTCGCGCTGGCCGACCCCGCCCACCCCACCTTCCCGGCCTCTGCCCCGCGGATTCGCATCGACCACGTGGCCGTGGAGGGGTTGGCGGTGCGAGCCGTCGAGGTGCTGCCCTCGGCGCCGGTGAGCGACCACCGCGCCCTGGCGGTGGACGCGGTGGAGGCCTCCTCACCTCCCCGATCGCCTCGCTAAGACGCCGGGCGGCCGGCGGCGAAGGCCTCCACCATGTGGCGGGCGTCCTCGTCGCGATACTGGACCGGCGGCGACTTCATGAAGTACGCCGAAGGACCGAGCAGGGGGCCGCCGACGCCGCGGTCCTTGGCGATCTTGGCGCACCGGACGGCGTCGATGATCACCCCGGCCGAGTTGGGGGAGTCCCACACCTCCAGCTTGAGCTCCGCCGACAGGGGCACGTCGCCGAAGTTGCGACCCTCGAGGCGGATGTAGGCCCACTTGCGGTCCTCCAGCCACGGCACGTGGTCAGAGGGCCCGATGTGGACGTCGTTGGCGGCGATGCCGTTCTCGAGCTGGGAGGTGACGGCCTGGGTCTTGGAGATCTTCTTGGACTCCAGGCGCTCGCGCTCGAGCATGTTCTTGAAGTCCATGTTCCCACCCACGTTCAGCTGGTAGGTGCGGTCCAGCACCATCCCGCGGTCCTCGAAGAGGCGCGCCAGGATGCGGTGGACGATGGTGGAGCCGACCTGGCTCTTGATGTCGTCGCCCACGATGGGCACGCCGGCCTCCTCGAACCTGGCCGCCCACTCGGGATCACTGGCGATGAAGACCGGGATGGCGTTCACGAAGGCCACGCCGGCGTCGAGGCAGGCCTCGGCGTAGTGCTTCTGGGCCGCCTCGGAGCCAACCGGCAGGTAGGAGACGAGGACGTCGGCTCCGGCCTGGCGGAGAGCCGCGGCCACGTCCACCGGCTCGGCCGGCGACTCCTCCACGGTCGCCCGGTAGAAGCGCCCGAGCCCGTCGAACGTCGGCCCCCGCTGCACGACGACACCGATCTCGCCGACCTCGGCGAAGCGGATCGTGTTGTTCTGCCCCGAGGAGATGGCCTTGCCCAGGTCGAGTCCGACCTTGGCCGCGTCGACGTCGAAGGCGGCGACGAACTCGACGTCGCCCACGTGGTAGCCGCCCAGGACCACGTTCATCAGGCCGGGCACCGTCTCGGAGGGGTCGGCATGGCGGTAGTACTCGATGCCTTGCACCAGGGAGCTGGCGCAGTTGCCGACACCGGCGATGGCGACGCGGACGGTGCGCTTCATGTGCGGTCCTCCTCGGCCGCGCTCGGGCCTCCCGTGGGGGAGACGGGCGCGGAGGGCTGGTGGCGACGTTCGGTCGCGATGAGCTGGTCGAGCCACGAGATGTCGCGCTCGGTGATCTCGGTGCTGTGCTCCCGCAGCGAGCGGGTGTAGCTGTCCAGGCGAGGACGCCCGGCACGGATGGAGCCGCGTACGTTGGCCAGTCGCTGGACGAGCTGGCCCCGACGGCGCTCGAGGAGGTGGAGGCGGGCCTCCGAGGAGAGGTAGCGGGCGAAGGTGAGCTTCAGGTTGAACGCCCGGTCGTCGTCGCCCGACTGGGTCTCGGTCACGAGCATCTCCTCGAAGAGCGCCCCTCCCCGCTCGGTGATGCCGTAGACCTTCTTGCCCCGGCCGCCCCGCCCCGACTGGCGCCGGGCCCGGAAGGCGGCCAGCTCGGCCCCGAGCGAGCCGGTCATCGGGATCGGTGAGCCGCTGCCGCTGCCGGCGGCCTCCACCACCTTGACCGCCCCCGCTGCTTCCAGCCGCTTGAGGGCGGGGTACAAGGACCCGAACGACACGCTGGACAGCGGGCCCAGGGTCTCGCCCAGCCGCTTCTTCAACTCGTAGCCGTGCAGCTCCTGGTCCTTCAACACGCCCAGGATGGCCAGTTCCAGCATGGAGCTCCGATGTATCGAGCCGATATATCGAGTTCATTGTGCTCCGCAGCCGACCAGCGGTCAAATGAGCTCTGCCTGCCGCCCGCCCGGGGCCCCAACCCCAGGCTCCTCGCCGAGGCGGGGCCCCTGCCGCACCCGGCGCCGTTGCTGCCTGCTGCCCGCCCGGGAGCGGTGGGAGTCGGCTTCGGTGCCGGGCGCTAGCCTGGTTGCCCGTGAGCTTCCGGCCCGAGACCGTGCGCGGCGCCCCGGACGCCGGCACCGCCCCCGGCGAGGTCGACTACCGGCTGGCCCGCAACGCCGTGCTCAAGGAGTTCCGTCGGGGCCGGCTGTCGAGGTTGGACATCTGCGACGCCCATCCAGAACTGCTCCGTGCCGCCCGGAGCATCGGTGGCCCCGCCCCGCAGGCCTGTCCGGTGTGCGACGCCACGGTGATGGTCCACGTGTCCTATGCCTTCGGGTCCCGCCTGCCATCGGGTGGCCAGACCTTCGGCGACGCCGACGAGCTGGCCAAGCTGGTGCGGCGCTCCGGTGACGTGGCGTGCTACGTGGTGGAGGTCTGCCCGGCGTGCTCGTGGAACCACCTCGTGCGCACGTTCGTGGCCGGCAGGCGTCGCTCGGTGTCGACGACCTGACGGCGGCCCGTCACCGCGCTTTCCGGGAGTAGTGTCAGGTGGCGGACGGCCACCGCGGTCCCGACCGCGGGACGTCGCCCGGTGGCAGCACCGGGCACTCGGGCCCAGGGCGGAGGACTCGCCGGCGGCGCCGACGGGGGTGAGGAAGATGGTGGGCAGCTCCACGGCCGTGCGTACCAGGCCCTCGGCCAGACCGAGGCCCGCCCCAGCCCCCCCAGCGCCGCCTCGTCGTCGCAGCTGGGTCTGGCGCTACCGCCGCCTCCTGTTCCTCGTGGCCCTGCTGAGCTTCACCGCTCTGGCCGGCGCCGCCTTCCTGCTCGTGCGGATGCCGCTGCCCTCCGAGAGGCAGCCGGCGCAGACGACCCTGCTCACCGACGTGAACGGGGCGCCCCTGGCCTCGCTCGACGCCGGCGAGAACCGGGTGCTGGTCCGCCTGGACCAGGTTCCCGAGGTGGTCGTCGACGCCGTGCTCGCCGTGGAGGACAACGACTTCTTCGAGCACGGAGGTCTCGACCCGACCGCCATCGCGCGCGCCACCTTCGCAGACCTGCGGGGACGATCCCTCCAGGGCGGCTCCACCATCACCCAGCAGTACGTGAAGAACGTCTACCTCAACAGCCGGGAGCGCACCGTCACCCGCAAGCTCAAGGAGGCCGCCTTCGCCGTCAAGGTCGAGCGGAAGTTCGAGAAGAACGAGATCCTCGAGCGCTACCTGAACACCATCTACTTCGGACGTGGCTCCTACGGTGTGCAGGCCGCGGCCCGGTCCTACTTCGACAAGGACGTCGGCCAGCTGGGCCTCCGCGAGGCGGCCTTCCTGGCCGGGCTGATCCGGGCCCCCGAGGCGGCCGAGGTGGGCTCTGAGCAGGCCAACGTCCGTCGGTCCCGCACCCTCGCCTCCATGGAGCGCGCCGGCGTCATCGACGCCGAGCAGCGGGGCGCCGTCGAGGCCCAGCCGCTGGGCTCCTACGTGCTCGACAAGGGCAAGGTCCAGACCACCTTCGCCATGCCCGAGAAGGGCACCCAGTACTTCGTCGAGTACGTGCGCCAACAGCTGGCGGCGACCTACCAGCCGGCCGTGCTGTACCGGGGCGGGCTGCGGGTCAAGACCAGCCTCGACCTGAGGATGCAGCGCCAGGCGTACGACGCCGTGTACGGGTTCTTGAACCAGCCCAAGGACCCGAGCGGGTCCCTCGTCGCCATCGACCAGGAGGGCCGCGTCCGGGCCATGGTCGGTGGGCGGTCCTGGGAGGATTCCAAGGTCAACCTCGCCGTGGGCAGGGAGGGCGGAGGCACGGGCCGCCAGCCAGGGTCGACCTTCAAGCCCTTCGTGCTGGCCGAGACGGTGCGCCAGGGCTACACGGTCCAGTCGTCCTTCCCCGGCCCGGCGGAGATCGTCTTCCCCGGGGCCAACGAGGGCAAGGACTACAAGGTCGAGAACTTCGAGGGCCAGGACTTCGGGCCCTCCGTCGACCTGATCGACGCCACCCGCAACTCGGTGAACACCGTCTACGCCCAGCTCATCAAGGCCATCGGGCCGGCGAAGGTCGTGGAGCTGGCCCACGAGGCCGGCATCTCCCGGAAGACGGAGCTGGTCTCCAACCTGTCGCTCACGCTGGGCACGTCGGAGGTCTCGGTGTTGGAGATGGCCAGCGCCTTCACGACCTTCGCCAACCGCGGGGAGCACCTGGACCCCTCGGTGATCCTCGAGGTGCGCTCTCCCGACGGTGGCGTGCTGCGACCGGCGCGGGCGCCGGCTCGCCGGCGCGTGCTCGAACCCCGCCAGGCCGACGTGGTCAACCACTGCCTCCAGCAGGTGGTCGAGAGCGGATCGGGCACGGGCGCCGCCTTCGGCAAGCCGGTGGCGGGCAAGACGGGCACGACCCAGGACTTCGGCGACGCCTGGTTCGTGGGCTACACGCCAAGGCTCACCGCCGCCGTGTGGATGGGCTACCCGTCGGGCAACGCCGAGAAGATGACCAACGTGCGGGGTCGGAAGGTCAACGGCGGATCCTTCCCGGCCACCATCTTCAAGCGCTTCATGCAGGAGTCCACCAGGCTCCCGGGCATGGAGGGTGGCCGCTTCCCGGCCGTGAAGTCCTTCCCGGGACGGCTGTTGCACGGAAGCGTCCCCACCCCTTCTCCGACGATGTCGGTCCCGGCCACGACGCCCACCTCCTCGGCACCCAGATCGACCAGCACCACCGAGGCGACGACCACGACCACCGAGCCGGAGTCGCCGCCCACCACCGGGGCCATCAGGATCTCCCCGTTCCCGAGGCCCTCGACGACCACCACCACGAGACCGAGGAAGAAGGGCCCCGATCAAGAGCCCCCTGCTCCGCCTCCTCCGCCACCCATGCCGTCGCCCTAGCGGTACGGGCGTGCCGTTGCCCCTTGTGGCGGCGACAGCGGTGGCCCACACTGGGGTCTGACCGCCGGCAGCCACGGGGCGCTGGACGGGGACGAAGGAGGCTTCGATGCCGATCGGCTCACCGCGGCAGGTGACGGTTCCCGCCATTCGCGCCCGCAAGGCAGGACCCGGCGCAGCGGCGGACGGGGGCGACGGCCAGCCCCTGGTCATGGTGACGGCCTACGACGCACCCGGCGCCCGCATAGCCGACGAGGCCGGAGTCGATCTCATCCTGGTCGGGGACTCGCTCGGCATGGTGGTGCTCGGCCACCACGACACCCTCCAGGTCACCATGGACGACATGGTCCGCCACACGGCCGCCGTCTCTCGGGCGCAGCCACGAGCGCTGGTCGTGGCCGACCTTCCGTGGCTCAGCTACCACCTGGGCACCGAGGACACCGTCCGCAACGGGGCGCGGCTGGTCAGGGCCGGCGCCCAGGCCGTGAAGCTCGAGGGTGGCGCCAAGCGGGCCCGGGCGGTGGCCGCCCTGGCCGACGCTGAGATCCCGGTGGTCGGCCACCTCGGCCTGACGCCCCAGTCCATCCATGCCATGGGGGGCTACCAGGTCCAGGCCACCGACCCCGCCGCCGCCGAAGCCCTGCTCGACGACGCCCTCGCCCTCTGGCGCGCCGGCTGCTTCGCCATCGTGGTGGAAGGGGTGCCG
The DNA here is from genome assembly GCA_030776745.1 of Actinomycetota bacterium. GTDB lineage: Bacteria > Actinomycetota > Acidimicrobiia > Acidimicrobiales > JALYHF01. The sequence goes on from JALYHF010000116.1 coordinate 7,773, forward strand.
GCGGCCGTCGCTCGGACGGTGACCGAGGCCGTGTCGGTCCCCACCATCGGCATCGGGGCGGGGCCCTGGTGCGACGGCCAGGTGCTGGTGTTCCACGACCTGCTCGGCCTGGAGGATCGGCGGGCCCCCAGGTTCGTGCGGCGCTACGCCTCCTTGAAGGCGGACGCCGTGGGCGCCGTGTCCGCATTTGCCGCCGACGTGCGGGCCGGGCGGTTTCCGAGCGAGGAGGAGAGCTATGGGGGCATCGACGAGATGGCCCCGGTGCTCGACCTCCACCGCGCCGGGCGCGACGGCCTCGATCCCGATGCCGCGCCCCTCTCCGGGCCGGGCTCCACCCCCGCCCTCCTCGCCGAGGGGGGCCCCCTGCCCCGCCCGGCAGGGTGCTAGCAAGACGGCGTGAGCGAGAGGGAGGGCCTGCCGCCGCCGGCACGCCCCACCAGCGACGAGCGATCGCCCAGCGGGCTCGTCGAGGTACAGGAGCGCGCCCACCGGGCCGAGGCCGAGGCCGCGCTCTTGCGCGACGAGGTGGCCGAGCTGCGGGCCGCCGCCGAGCGCAGGATGGCCGAGTTCGACCAGGCCCTGAGCGAGGCCGACGCCGAGGTCACCCAGGCCAACCAGCGGGCCGCTCGGGCCGAGGAGGAGGTGGCCCTCTGGCGCAGCCGGGCGGGTGAGCGGCGCGCCGCCGACCGGAGGCTCGAGGAGTTCGAGGCGGCCCTGGAGGAGGCCCGGCAGCAGGTCGCCGAGGCGCAGGAGCGCGCCGCCGAGGCCGTGGCCGAGGCGGCCCTGCTACGGGAGCGGGAACGGGCCCTGCTGGCCGACACGGAACGCCGGCGCGCCGAGTTCGAAGCAGCCCTGGCCGAGGCCCACCGGAACCTGGACGAGGCCGACGAGGACGTGGCCGAGGCGCGCGAGCGCGCTGCTCGGGCCGAGGGCGAAGCGGCCGTCCTGCGCGAGCGTGTGGTCGAGCTGCAGGAC
>JALYHF010000117.1 GCA_030776745.1 Actinomycetota bacterium
CCGCCCCAGTGAGGCGGCCGAGGCCGACCGCCGCCGGCCCCACCAACGCCAGCACCGGCCCGTCGGAGCGACCGGCTCGATGGTGGAGCACGGTGGCGTTCCACAGGATGACCATGGACAACAAGAAGTGGCCCATGACCAGCCGGGGCGACAGCTCGAAGAGCACGACCAGCCCTCCGAGGACGATCTGGGCGAGGACGCCCGCCACCAGGCCGGCGGCCAGCCACACCAGGTCGAGCCGGCGGGGGGCTCGCCGGAGGGCGCCGGCCACGGCGAGGATCACCGCCACCGAGACCAGCCCGGTGACCAGCCGGTTGGTGAACTCGATCATCGCCGGCGCGTCGGTGATCTCACTCGGCGCCAGCCGGCCCTGCTCGCAGGTCGGCCAGTCGGTGCAGCCGAGCCCCGACCCGGTCAGGCGTACGGCGGCCCCGGTGACGACGATGAAGCTCAGCGCCACCAGGGCGAACAGGGTCACCCGCCGGTACCCGGCGGGCGTGATCCGAGACAGCGCCATCGCCTCTCGATGCTAGAAGCTGACCGGTCAGGCGACCCAGGCCACGACTTCTGCTTCGGCCAGGTTTCGACGTAGTGTCGACGGCCGATGCAGCAGCTCGCTGGTCCGGCGCTGGGTTCGAGGCTCGGGGCCTACGTCGCGCTCACCAAGCCCCGCATCATCGAGCTGCTGTTGGTGACGACCCTGCCCACCATGGTCGTGGCCCACGGTGGCCTCCCGTCGGTGTGGCTCATGGTCGCCACCCTCGTCGGCGGCGCCCTGGCCGCCGGAGGCGCCAACGCCCTCAACATGGTCATCGACCGCGACATCGACAAGCTGATGCACCGGACCCGACACCGACCGCTCGTCACCGGGGTCATCTCGCCGACCGAGGCGCTGGTGTTCGCCCTGGTGCTCGAGGCCGCCGCCTTCGTGCTGCTGTGGGCCGGGGTCAACCTGCTGAGCGCGGTGCTGGCGGTGAGCGCCACCGCTTTCTACGTCTTCGTCTACACCTTGTGGCTCAAGCGCAGCTCCACGAGCAACATCGTCATCGGCGGGGCGGCTGGGGCGGTTCCGGTCCTGGTCGGGTGGGCGGCGGTGCGCGACGCCCTGGGTTGGGCCCCGTTGGTGCTGTTCGCGGTGATCTTCGTGTGGACCCCGCCCCACTTCTGGGCACTGGCCGTGCGCTACCGCGACGACTACGCCGCCGCCAAAGTCCCCATGCTTCCGGCGGTGGCCACCTTGCACACCACCGCGGTGCGCATCCTGCGCTACAGCTTGGTGCTGTGGGCGCTCACCGTCGCCTTCGCCCCGGTGGCGGGCATGGGGCCGCTCTACCTCGCCGCCTCGGTGGTGCTCGGCGCCGTCTTCACCTGGTATGCGCTCCAGCTGCTGCAGGCACCGTCGCCGGAGCGGGCCATGAGGCTGTTCACCTGGTCGATCACCTACATCAGCCTGCTCTTCGGCGCCATGGCCCTCGATCAGCTCCTCCGCCCATGACGACGGCGCCCGGAGAACGATGACGACCACGACCGAAGCTCGGCCCGACGCCGGAGCGACCGACGCCCAAACCGCCGCTCCCGGGACCCGGGCGGGGGGCGCAGGGTGGCTCAGCACCTCTGACCACAAAGACATCGGGCGGCTCTACCTGATCACCGCCCTGGTCTTTCTGGTGATCAGCGCCGTCGGCGTCGTCGCCCTCGGGCTGGAGCGGCTCGAAGACGGCCTGCAGCTGTTCGACGCCGAGGCCTTCACCCAGGTGTCGGCCCTGGTGCGCGAGGCTGGCGCGTTGTTGTTCGTCGTCCCCTTCTTCCTGGGGCTGGCCACCTACGTGGTCCCGCTCCAGGTGGGAGCATCCGACATCGCCTTCCCCCGGGGCTCGGCCACGGCTTACTGGGCCTACCTGGTCGGGGGGGCGATGCTGCTGGGCGCCTACGCCGCCCGTGGTGGCTTCGAGGGCTCCAGCAACATCGGCACCGACCTCTACCTGCTCAGCCTGATCGTGCTCACCCTGGCCACCGTCGTCGCCCTGGTGAGCGTCCTGACCACGGTGCTCACCTTGCGAGCCCCGGGGATGACGATGCTGCGCACCCCGCTGTTCAGCTGGTCGATGCTGGTGGGCGGGGGGGTCTTGTTGTTGACCACCCCGGTGCTCACCGCTCGCCTGATCGAGCTGTTCATCGCCCACCACTTCTCGGGCGAGCTCGGCGGTCCCGGCAACTACCGCCTGATCTCGTGGTTCTGGTCGGTGCCGACGGCGACGCTGCTGGTGGTGCCCGCCGCCGGGGTGGCCGCCGAGGTGGTCCCTGTGCTCTCCCGCAGCCGCCTGCGCCACCACCACGCCGGCATGGCCGTGCTCGGTGCGCTCGCCCTGTTCGGGTTCGGGGCGTGGGCCCAGGTGGAAGACAGCCTCGACGACCTCCTCTACGTCGCCGTCGGGCTCGCCGCCGTCCTCCCGGCGCTGGCCCTGCTCGGCGTGCTCGGCGACACCGTGCGCCGGGGGCGCTTCGTGCGCAAGGCCCCCCTGTTGCTGGCGCTGGGAGGGTTGGTCCACCTCTTCCTCGGCACCCTGGCCGGCGCCGTGCAGGTCATTCCCGGCCTGGAGCTCGGGGGCACGGTGTGGGCGGCGGCACAGGTGCACTACACCCTCTTCGGAGGTGCCGTGCTGGGCGCCTACGCCGCACTGTGGTACTGGGCGCCCAAGATCTGGGGCGTGCACCTGGGCGAGGGGGCGGGCATGGCCGCCTTCGTCCTGACCTTCTGGGGCGTCGTCCTGCTGGCCCTGCCCGACCTGGTGAGCGGCCTGTTCT
>JALYHF010000118.1 GCA_030776745.1 Actinomycetota bacterium
CGAGGACCCGGGAGCGATCACGCAGCACGCCCCTCCACCCCCGGTCAGCGACGAGGCGATGCTGTCGGCCGGCCCCACCGGCGCCAACCTCACCCTCGAGGAGCTGGCCACGGCCAGCGGCCTGCCCCTGGACCAGCTCCGCGAGCTGGAGCGCTCCGGGTTCATCACCGGCCGCCCGGTGGCCGGCACCACGCTGTACGACGAGGAAGCGCTGGTCGTGGCCAACCTGGCCGCCGGATTCGCCCGCTTCGGGATCGAAGCCCGCCACCTGCGCCTGTACAAGAACGCCGCCGAACGGGAAGCCGGGCTGTTCGAGCAGGTGGTCACGCCGCTGCTCAAGCAGCGCAACCCGCAGGCCCGCGGCCAGGCCACCGAGGCCCTGGGGGACCTCTCCCACCTGGGACAGCGCTTGCGGGCGGCCATGCTGCGCCAGGCGGTGAAGGCCATCACGGGCGGGTGAGACGGCCTGGGCCAGCCCGCCGGTGAGCACGGCGGCGTGAGCCGGCCTCGCGTGGTGATCCCCGCCGAGTCGCTGCACGCGGGCGTGCGCCGGTTGGCCGCCGAGATCTCGGCCTCCTACGAGGACGGCCTCGTCCTGGTCGCCGTGCTCAAGGGCAGCGTCCCCTTCCTGGCCGACCTCGTCCGTTCCCTCACCATCGTTCCGGAGCTCGACTTCCTCGCCATCTCGGCCTACGCCGAGGACACCGGCCGCGTCCGCCTGGTCAAGGACCTCCATCTCGACATCGCCGGGCGCGACGTGGTGCTGGTCGAGGACATCATCGACACCGGCCTCACGCTGACCTACGTCCTCGGTGAGCTCGGACGGCGGGGCCCCCGCTCGCTCGAGGCCTGCACCCTCCTGGACAAGACCGCCCGTCGCATCGTCCCCACCCCGGTGCGCTTCGTGGGGTTCACCGTGGCCGACGAGTTCGTGCTCGGCTACGGGCTCGACTTCGCCGAGCGGTACCGCAACCTGGACCTGGTCGTGGCGGGCGACCTCGGGCTCCTGCGGCGGGACCCGGACGCTTACGTCGACGATCTCTTCGCACGGTAGGGTTTCGGCATGGTGGAGATGCACCTCGCCGCTGTGAGGGTGGAGCTGCCCACGAACAACCCCGTCGTGCTGCTCCAGGAGACCGAGGGGGCCCGGCGCACCCTCCCAATCTTCATCGGAGCCGCCGAGGCCACGGCCATCGCCTTCGCCCTCCAGGGCGTCCAGACGGAGCGGCCCATGACCCACGACCTCATGCGGGACGTGCTGGTCGCCCTCGGGGCCACGCTCGAACGCGTGGTCGTCACCGAGCTGCACATGTCCGAGGACGGGAGGGGCGGGACCTACTTCGCCGAGCTGCACCTGCGGCAGGCGGGGCAGGCCCGCACCGTCTCCAGCCGCCCCTCGGACGCCATCGCCCTCGCCGCCCGGCTCAGCACCCCTATCTACGCCGAGGACGACCTGCTCGACGAGGCCGGTGTGGTGCTCGAGGTCGACGACGACGACGAGACGGCACCGGACGAGCTGGTCTCGCAGTTCCGCCAGTTCATCGAGGGCATCCGTCCGGAGGACTTCTCTTCCTAGGCAGGGACGAGCGGACGCGGGGCGGGCGTTGACGGCAGGCGAGCGCCATCGTACCCTTCGCCTTCACACTGGTGTAATTTCGCCTCTGTGACATCGGCCGGCCTCAGATGCCGGCAGGAAGGCACTTCCCATGGCTGAAGAGGGATACCGCGGTCCCCAGGTCTGCGCCGTCGTCGGGATCACCTACCGTCAGCTGGACTACTGGGCTCGAACCAACCTGCTCCGCCCGTCCATCAGCGAGGCCAAGGGGAGCGGGACCCAGCGTCGCTACTCCTACCGGGACCTCCTGGAGCTGAAGGTCATCAAGCGCCTCCTCGACGCCGGGGTCTCTCTCCAGTCGGCACGGCGGGCCATCGAGGTCTTGCGCGAGAGCGGTGGCGACGTGGCCTCGGCCAACCTGGTGCTGTGCGGGTCGCAGTCGGTGCTGGCCCGCTCGGGCGAGGAGATCATCGACCTGCTCAAGGGCGGCCAGGGCGTGCTCAACATCGTGGCCCTGGCCGGCGTCGTCCAAGAGCTGGACGCTGCCATCCACGAGCTGGCCCCGTCCCAGGCGCCGCCCGTCGAGCGAGACGACGGCGAAGGCCTGGCCAGGGCCGGCAGCGGGGGGTAGCACCCTGGACGGGCCCGGGCTTCCCCACGAGCTGGTCCGCTTCGCTCACAACTCCGAGCGCCAGTTCGCCAAGCTGCTCGACTTCTACGGGATCGCCTGGGACTACGAGCCGACGGAGTTCACCCTCGAGTGGGACCGGGCCGGCCACCCGGTCCAGGCCTTCCGGCCGGACTTCTACCTGCCGGCCTACGACCTGTACATCGAGATCACCACGCTCAACCAGAAGTTGGTGACGAAGAAGAACCGCAAGCTTCGCCGCCTCCGGGAGCTGCACCCCGAGGTGCGGGTCAAGATGTTCTACCAGCGCGACTACCTGAACCTCTTGGTGAAGTACGGCCTCGAGGAGCCCTCGCAGCTGGCGCCGGACCAGCTCGACGACGCCGAGCCCCGCCCTCTGGACTTCGGCCTCGACGAGGACGGCCCCGACGCACCTCCCGGCGGTCCTAGTCTCCAGGAGTGACCGAGCCCGGCTCCTGCCGCAGATCCCCGCTCGATGCCGCCCACCGGGCGCTGGGGGCCAAGATGGTGCCCTTCGGGGGCTGGGAGATGCCGCTGGCCTACCGGGCGGGGACGCTGGCGGAGCACCGGGCCTGCCGTACCAGCGCCGTCGCCTTCGACGTGAGCCACCTGGGCACGGTCCGCGTGGTGGGGAGCCACGCCTTCGAGCACCTGAACGCCACCTTCACCAACGACCTGGGTCGGATCGGCCCGGGGCGGGCCCAGTACACCCATCTGCTCGACGACGCCGACGCCTCCGTGCTGGACGACGTCATCGTGTGGTGGCGGCCAGGGGACTGCTTCGACGTCATGCCCAACGCCTCCAACACGGCGCGGGTGCTGGCCGCCGTGGGGGGAGAGGACGTCACCTGCACCCGGGCCATCGTGGCTGTGCAGGGGCCGGCGGCGCGGGAGCGGCTCTCGGCCGTGGCGCCGGAGGTGGCCGGCGTGGCCCGCTTCGGCGTGGCCGAGTTCGACTGGCACGGCACCACGTGCGTGGCGGCGGGCACGGGGTACACCGGCGAGGACGGGGTGGAGTGCGCGCTGCCGGTGCACGAGGCCGCCTCGTTCTGGCAGGCCCTGCTGACCGCCGGCGTCGTGCCCGCCGGCCTGGCCGCCCGTGACACCCTCCGCTTGGAGGCAGGGCTTCCCCTTCACGGACAAGAGCTCGGCCCCGGCATCACCCCGCTGCAGGCCGGACTCGGCTGGGTGGTGGCGTGGGACAAGGGGCCCTTCCCCGGCCGGGCCGCCCTGGAGGAGGAGCGCCGGCGGGGCCCTCGCCGCCGGTTGCGAGGCCTGGTGGTCGAGGGCCGACAGCCACCTCGGCACGGCTACGCCGTGGTCGTCGAGGGCAAGCCGGTGGGAACAGTCACCAGCGGCAACTTCTCGCCGGTGCTGGAGCAAGGCATCGCGCTGGCCTTCCTTCCTCCCGGCGTCGGGCCGGGCGCGGTGGTGGAGGTCGAGCTCCGGCACCGGCTCGTCCCCGCCCAGGTCGTGAAGCCGCCGTTCGTGGCCATGGGTGCGACCCGCGCCAGCGTGCACCAGAGGGTCTCGTAGCGGGGTGGCCCACTTCGTCCCCCACACCGACGCCGAGGTCGAGGCCATGCTCGGCTCCCTCGGCCTGTCCGGCGTGGAGGAGCTGTTCTCCGTCGTCCCCGAGGCGCTGCGCCTCACCGCCCGCCCCACCGGCGCCGGCCACCGCCACCTCGACCTTCCCGACGGGCTTCCCGAAGCCGATGTCGGGATGGAGATGGAGCGTCTGGCCGAGGGCAATGTCGTCGGTCGCGACCTCGTCTGCTTCGCCGGGGGCGGCGCCTACGACCACGAGGTCCCGAGCGCCGTGCGCCGGTTGGCCTCCCGATCGGAGTTCGTCACCGCCTACACCCCCTACCAGCCCGAGATCTCCCAGGGGGTGCTGCAGGCGCTGTTCGAGTACCAGACCATGGTGGCCCGCCTGGCCGGCGTGGAGGTGGCCAACGCCTCCCTCTACGACGGCGCCAGCTCCTGCGTGGAGGCGGTGAACCTGGCCGTGGCGGCGAGGGGCCGGCCAGCGGTGTGGGTCAGCGCCGGTGTCAATCCCCGCTGGCGCCAGGTGCTGCGGACCTGCGCCGCCGGCAGCGGGCACCAGCTCTTCGACGCCGCCTTGCACGACGGCCTCACTGCTTGGGACCTGGAGGCCGGCGCCGGGTCGCAGGACGCGCCCGCCGCGCTGGTGGTGCAGCACCCGAACTACCTCGGGTGCCTCGAGGACCTGGCCCACGCCCGCCGGGTGGCCGACCAGCACGGCGCCCTCCTGGTGGTCGCCTTCGACCCGGTCGCCGCCGGGTTGTTGCGCTCCCCGGGCTCCTACGGCGCCGACGTGGTGGTGGGGGAGGGCCAGCCCTTCGGGACGCCCCTGTCCTTCGGGGGCCCCTACCTCGGGCTGTTCGCCTGCCGGTCGGAACACGTGCGTCGCCTTCCTGGCCGTCTGGTCGGCGAGAGCCTCGACGGGGAGGGCCGGCGGGCCTACGTGACCACCCTCCGGGCCCGGGAGCAGGACATCCGCCGCGAGAAGGCGTCGTCCAACGTGTGCACCAACCAGACGCTGATGGCCGTGTCCTTCGCCATCCACCTGGCCTGGCTCGGCACCACCGGCCTCCGGGAGATGGCCCTGCGCTGCGCCCGGGGCACCCGCTACGCACGCGAGGCGCTCCTCGCCATCGACGGCGTGGAGCCGGCAGCCCCGGCGCCGGTCCTCCGCGAGTTCGCCGTGCGCACGCCGGTGCCGGCCGAGACCGTCGTCGAGCGCATGGCCGACGAGGGGTTCCTGGCCGGCATCCCGCTCGGCGACGAGTACGGGGGCGGGCTGCTCGTCGCCGTCACCGAGCGGCGGACGCGAGACGACGTCGACGCCTACGCGGCGGCCATCGAGAAGGTCGTGCGGTGACGGACCAGCCCGGCGCGGCAGCGGGAGGACGTGCCACCAGCGCGCCCCTGATGGGCCGAGACGAGGAGCCGACGGTCTTCGAGCTCTCGGCACCCGGGCGGCGGGCGTGGTCCTTCCGCACCACCCGCCTCCCGGAGTGGGGCGCCGCCGAGCTGGTGCCCGCCGAGCACCTGCAGGAGGAGCCGGTGCCGATCTGTGAGGTGTCCGAGCGGGACCTGGTGGCCCACGTGACCCGCCTCAGCCACCGCCAGTTCGGCGTCGACCTGGGCGCCTACCCCCTCGGCTCGTGCACCATGAAGTACAACCCCAAGCTCTGCGACGACGCCGCCTCCCTCCCCGGCCTCACGGGGGCCCACCCGGCGGCGCCGGCGGCCGTGACCCAGGGCTGGACGGAGCTGCTGGCCGACCTGTCCCGATGGCTGTGCGAGATCACGGGGATGGCAGCCGCCACCCTCCAGCCCCCGGCCGGCGCCGCCGGCGAGCTCACCGGGCTGTTGCTCATGCGGGCCTGGCACGAGGAGGCGGGGCGGGCCCGCTCCAAGGTCATCATCCCCGACTCGGCGCACGGCACCAACCCGGCGTCGGTCACCCTCGGGGGCTACCAGACGGTGACCATGCCGTCCGACGGGCGCGGCTGCGTCGACGTGGCCGCCCTGCGGGACCGCCTGGACGACGACGTGGCCGGCATCATGCTCACCAACCCGAACACCCTCGGGCTGTTCGAGGAGGACATCGCCGAGATCGCCGACGCCGTCCACGACGTGGGCGGGCTGCTCTACTACGACGGCGCCAACCTCAACGCCATCCTCGGCGTCACCCGCCCCGGTGACATGGGATTCGACATCGTGCACATGAACCTGCACAAAACCTTTGCCGTCCCCCACGGCGGGGGCGGCCCGGGCGCCGGGCCGGTGGCCGTCTCGGAGCGCCTGGCGCCCTACCTTCCCGGTCCCCTCCCCGTGCGAGGGACCGACGGCCGCCATCGCTGGGAGACGCCGCCCAAGTCGATCGGGCGGATCCACGCCTGGCACGGCAACGCCCTGGCGTTGGCCCGGGCCTACGCCTACCTGCTGGCCGTGGGCGGTGACGGGCTGCGCCGGGTGGCCGAGGCGGCGGTGCTCAACGCCAACTGGTTGCGCCAGCGCCTGAGCGCAACCTACGACGTCCCCTACGACCGGCCCAACATGCACGAGTTCGTGATCTCGGCCACCTCGCTCAAGAAGGAGCGGGGCCTGCGGGCCCTCGACGTGGCCAAGCGCCTCCTCGAGGAGGGCTTCCACGCACCGAGCGTCTACTTCCCCCTGATCGTGGACGAGGCCCTCATGATCGAGCCCACCGAGACCGAGAGCCTCCAGACGCTCGAGGCCTTGGCCCAGGCCCTCGAGCGCATCGCGGCGCGGCCCGAAGGCGCCAAGGAGGCGCCCCGTACCACGCCGGTGGGGCGGGTGGACGAGGCCCGCGCCGCCCGTCGCCTCGTCCCCACCTTCGACGCCCGCGCCGGCGCCTGACCGCGCTCCTACGGGGCACCGGGCCGGCTCGCTCCCCGCGCTGCCTCGGCGTGGTGGTCCTGGACGGCCTTCATCACCGCCGCCCCGACAGCGCCCATGAAGGCCGGTCGGTTCTCGGCCGCCCAGTCCCGCGACTGGGCGGCGCGGGTGGCCGTGCCCTGGAACACGGGCATGACCTCTCGGGCCAGCAGCTCGTAGGAGCGCAGGGTCGCCTCGCGGTCGGCCCACTCGTGGGCCATGCACAGGAACGCCCCGAAGCCGCCCGAGGCGTCCGCCAGCCGCTGGACCTGGGCCGCCACCATGTCGGGGGTGCCGATGACGGCGAAGCCGCTGGCGTTCATGGCGTCGACGAGCTCATCGGAGTCGCCCACGTCGGGAGCGATGGGGAGGGCGGCGACCTCGCGGAAGTAGCGGACCCAGTCGAGGAGGCCGAACTCGACCTCGCGTCGGGCCGTGGCTTCGCTCTCGGCCACGTGCACGGGCGCCACCAGCCGCCACGAACGGCGATCGGCCGTGGTCCCGAACCGGGCCGCTTGCTCCTCCACCACCTTCCAGTGGCCGGCCAGCACGTCGAACCCGCCGCTGGTGGTGGCGCCCACCGACAACAACCCGGTGCCGAACCGGCCGGCCAGCCGGGGCCCGGCCGGCGAGACGATGGCCGCCACGGCGACCTCGAAGCACGGGTGCTGGTAGGGGCGCAGCTGGAGGCGGGCCTGGCGGAGGCGGAACCAGTCGGTCTGGTAGGTCACCGGCTCGTCGCCGGTGAGCAGCAAGAGGATGGCCTCGAGCCCCTCGGCCATCATCTCGCGCTGGCGGGCGGGGTCGATGCCCATCATGGCGGCGTCGGAGGGCAGGGCGCCGGGGCCCACGCCCAGCATGGTGCGCCCCCGGGTGAGGTGGTCGAGCAGCACCATGCGGTCGGCCAGCACCAAGGGGTGGTGGTAGGGGAGCGAGCTCACCCCCGTGCCCAGCCTGATGCGGCGCGTGCGCTCGGCGGCGGCGGCCATGAACACCTCGGGCGAGGCGATGATCTCGAAGCCGGCCGAGTGGTGCTCGCCGATCCATGCCTCGTCGTAGCCCAGCTCGTCCAGCCGCTCGATCAGCTCGAGGTCCCGGTGGATGGCGAGCGTGGGGTTCTGGCCCACGGCGTGAAAGGGGGCCAGGAAGACGCCGAAGCGGAGCGGCCAGTCCACGACGACCGCTAGTCCAGCAGGTCCGGCTGCTCTCGCACGATCAGGTCGTAGAGGGGCTGGAACCCGCGCCAGCCGGCCAGGTGCGAGCCCACCTGGGTGCTGGCCAGCTCGGCGACGTCTCGCTCGATGAGGACCGGCGAGCCCGCCGCCTCGGCCATGAGCTGCACCTGGCAGGCCCGTTCCATGGCGATGAACCACCACACCGCCTCGTCCACCGAGTGGCCTACGGTGAGCAGGCCGTGGTTGCGGAGGATCACGGCCTTGCCGCCGGCCAGGGCATGGGCGATGCGCTTGCCCTCCTCGGCGTCGAGCACCACGCCGGTGTAGTCGTCGAACACGGCATGGTCGTCGTAGAAGCTGCAGGCGTCCTGGCTGATCGGGTCCAGCAGTCGGCCGAGGGCGGACCAGCACTTGCCGTAGGTGGAGTGAGCGTGGGCGGCGGCCACGGCGTCGGGGCGGGCGGCGTGGACCTGGGAGTGGATGGCGATGGCGGCCACGTTCACCGCGGCGTCGCCCTCCACGACCCGGCCCTCGTGGTCGACCAGGACCAGGTCGGAGACACGGACGAGCCCGAAGTGGCGGGCGTAGGGGTTCACCCAGAAGTGGTCGGCGAGCTCGGGGTCGCGCGCCGTCACGTGGCCGGCGATGCCCTCGTCGAAGCCGAACCGGGCCAACAAGCGGAAGGCGGCGGCCAGGCGCTGCTTGCGATGGAGACGCTCGGCTTCCACGCTGGCGAAGGTCGGAGGCACGGGGAACCGAGGCTCGGGCATGGCATCAGCGTAGGGACTCACGGGGGCGAGGCGCGACCGAGGGGGTGGAGGCGCATGGCCGCCGCGATCTCCTCGTCGGCCACCTCGGTGTAGATCTGGGTGGTGGCCAGGCTGGCGTGACCGAGGGCCACCTGGAGCTGGCGCAGGCTGAAGGCGCCGTCGCGCAGGCCCAGGGTGGCGAAGGTGTGCCGGAGGGCGTGAACCCGTACTCCCTGGCGGCGCACCCCGAGGCGGCGCAGCACCCGGTCGACCACGTAGATGACGCTGTCCCGGCTGGCCTCGACGCTGGCCCCCACCACCTCGCCCCTGGCGTTGCGCACCGGGCGGGGGCGGCTGGACACCACCACCGTGGTGGCGTCGAGGCCGAGGTTCTCGAGACGGGCCCGCCGGGTGGGGAGGTAGGCGGCCAGCGCCTCCTGGACGAGGGGAGGCAGCCCCAGGCGACGCTCCTTGTCGCCCTTGCCCCGCACCACCACGGCCTCGGGCGGGTCGCCCTCCACGTCCGCCATCCGGAGCCGGGCCACCTCCTCCAGGCGCAGCCCGCAGCCCAGGGCGAGGGAGACGATCACCAGGTCGCGCTCCGGCCAACTCGAGGCTTCAGCGGCGGCGCCCAGCGCCCGGAGGGCGGTGGGCTGGTCGATGCCCCGCGGGATGCGCTTTCGCCGCTTCGGCGGCTGCAGGAGGGCGGCGGGGTCGGACCCGATCCTCCCGGTCCGATAGCACCAGGCGAAGAAGGAGCGAATGGCGGCCGTGCGCCGGGCCACGGTGGCCGGCGCCCGATCCTCGGGAGCGCGCTCGGGGTGGCGGGCGAAGCGGGGATCGGGCCTGGTGCGGAAGGCGGCGATGGCCTCGTCGAGGTCGTCGGGCGTGACGGCGGCCACGTCGAGGCGGTCGAAGGCCTCGAGGATGCGGCGCTCCCGGTCCTCCGCCGGCAACGGAACGGGCAGGACCCCGTGGATGCGGGCCACCTCGACCATGGTGTCGTCGAGGTCGTATCGGTAGGCCCGCACCGTCCGGGGGGACCGCCCCTCGTTGCTGAGGCGTTGCAAGAAGCGCTCCAGGGTTGGGCCATAAGGGACGGACACGGCTCCAGCGTGGCCCAGCCGGGCGCCGTGGCGGTGCATCCCCGCCCCGCCACGGCCAGCGGGGCGGCTACCGGGCTGCGCTCCGGTCGCGAGGGCGGGGCTTCCAACTGAGGATGGCGGCGGCGGTCGTCTTGAGCGGTGGCCGCAGCGACCCCTCCGGTCCGACGAGCCATGTCCTCAGCAGCCCGCGCAGCTCTCGTCGCACCTCGGCGGAGTCGGGGAGCAACAGGCTCTCGCGGTAGGCCGCCGCCGCTTTTGCCACGCTGGAGAAGCGCGAGCGGACCGGAACCTCGACCACTTCGACCTCGGCTTGGATGCCGAGCTCGGCCAGCACGGCCACGGCGTCGAGGTAGGTCGGCCCGGGCCGGCGGGGGCGGCCGTGGAAGTGGCGCCAGAACGGATCGAAGAAGAGATCGGTGCTCACCGCGTTCATGGAGACGAACGCACGCGAGCGCGCCGCCGCGTCGAGCTTGGCCAAGAACCCGGTGGCGTCCTCGACGAGGGGCAGGACGTACGAGCAGAGGACCACCTCGGCGGGCGGGGCGTCCACGTCCTCCCAGCGACCCTCGATGCCGCGGATGTTGGCTAGTCCCCGCCGCCGAGCCTCCCTCCTCAGGATGGACAGCATGGCCCCGCTGGAGTCGACCGCCACCACCTGGCCCACTCGGGGGGCCAGGGCCAGGGTGAAGCGGCCGGTCCCAGCACCGACGTCGAGGACGGTGGCCCGCCGGCCGCCCGCCCGCCCGATGCGCGACACCAGCGGGTCCCCCTCCGCCGTGCCCACCTGGGCGGCGAACCGGCGGGCTCTGGCGTCCCAGTAGCCGGGCCCGACGGCGCCCCCGCCCGGGGTGATCGCCTCCATCTCCCCGAGGCGGCTCCGCACCAGCTCCCGCCATCGGCTGCTCGCCTGCACGGTGCCAGTATCGGGGACGCCGCCTGTCCAGGGAGGCGCCTCTCTGTCCATCGCACTGTGCTCCCCGCCACTTATCTGGACGCGGAGTCGGTCGTTACGGTGCACCTGGTCGCCCTGTCGTCGCTGCCAGTTCGTGGCGCCAAGCCCTCGGAGCCGCCAGTGCCGTCTCATCCCAACCGGTCCTTCTCGGGCGAGGTGGTACCACACGGCGACCTCAGCGAGATCCCGGAGGCGGATGCCGAGGGCGGCGTTGCAGGCCGTGGCGCGGCAAGCGCGATGGGCGGGAGAGATGGCCCGCCGGCTCGACGCCGAGCAGTGCCGCGCTGGTCAAGGGCCGGCCTGGGACGCCGTCAGGCAGCTGCAGGTCTTCAACGTCCGCTTCGCCATCGAGGCCTCGTCCGGGCCGCCCGTCAGCCCACAAGAGATCCATCGAGCAACACGCCGTGAGACCCCCCTTCCGCGGTTGGCGAGGGGGAGGGGCTGTCACCTTGGTGACCACCAGCGCGGCGGCCGCCGTGCGAGCGTGTACGCTCGACACCGGACGTCCTCGACGGCGGGAGAGTGCGAAGCCGGTCTCGCCTCAGGGCGGGGCCCGTGCTCCGGGCACCGAATCCGCGCAGGGGAGCGGTCTGCTGGGCGAGCAAGTGACGAAGGCGCTGGGCTCGCCGGGACGAAGAGGGGCGGGCGAACCGCCGCTGGGCAAGCCGCAGCCGCCGAGGAACGGCAGCAGGCGGGCCGGGCGGCGCCACCGACACACCGACGGAAGGGACCAACGACGTGAGACGACTGTTCGACGTGGTGAAGGTGCTGCGAAGCAGCACCTCGACAAAGGGCGATGCCCAGCAGCAGGCGGCCGAGGAGCTGGAGCGGGCCACCGGGTCGAGCACGGCCCGGCGGGACGAGCCGTCGGCCGAGGCAAACCAGGAACCGGAACCGGCCCCTGCCCCGGTCGCCATGGTGGACGAG
>JALYHF010000119.1 GCA_030776745.1 Actinomycetota bacterium
GCACCGGCCGGATCCTCACCGCCAGCGCCGAGCGGCCCGGGGACCTGCCGGTGATCGAGGCCGCCGCCCGGCCGGGGCTCACCGCCACCACGGTGGGCGAGCCCCTCCGGGTGGCCGCCGCCCTGCCAGCGGCCATCCGGGCAAGGGTCACCGACGTGGTGGTCGTGCCCGGCGCCGGCTTGGAGCTGCGGCTGCGCCAACCCCGGGCGGTGGTGCGACTCGGTGAGGCCGACCAGCTCCAGGCCAAGCTGGCCGCCCTGCTCACCGTGCTCGAGAAGGCCGACCTGGCCGGCATCACCGTGCTTGACGTGCGGGTTCCCGCCTCGCCGGTCTTGACCCGGCGTTGACGATGTGGCTAAAGTTCGATCACTGAACGAGGGTGACCCCACCTCTCAACCTCTGGTAGAGAGTAAGGCTTCGAGGCCCGTCCCCGGACTTCGGATCGCCCGCGCGGGGGACGAAACGGTGGCGACAGCAGTCGAGGCGGCGGTGCCGCACCGAGGGAGGCTGGTGGACATGATGGCCGGGGCCGCGCAGAACTACATCGCCGTGATCAAGGTCGTCGGGATCGGTGGGGGCGGCGTCAACGCCGTGAACCGCATGATCGACGCCGGCCTCAAGGGCGTCGAGTTCATCGCCGTGAACACCGACGCTCAGGCGCTGCTGATGAGCGATGCCGACGTCAAGCTCGACATCGGGCGCTCCCTGACCCGCGGCCTGGGAGCGGGGAGCGACCCCGAGGTCGGTCGCCAGGCCGTCGAGGAGCACCGTGACGAGATCGAGGAGGTGCTCAAGGGCGCCGACATGGTGTTCATCACCGCCGGCAAGGGCGGGGGCACGGGCACGGGTGGTGCTCCGGTCGTGGCCGAGATCGCCAAGTCGCTCGGGGCCCTCACCATCGGCGTGGTCACCCGCCCGTTCGCCTTCGAGGGCCGCCGACGCGCCGTGCAGGCCGACGCCGGCATCCAGCGCCTGAAGGAGAAGGTCGACACCCTCATCATCATCCCCAACGACCGGCTCCTCACCGTCTCCAACGACAAGACCTCGATGGTCAACGCCTTCAAGATGGCCGACGAGATCCTCCTCCAGGGCGTGCAGGGCATCACCGACCTCATCACCACTCCGGGGCTGATCAACACCGACTTCGCCGACGTGCGCATGGTGATGAACAACGCCGGGACGGCGATCATGGGCATCGGCACCGCCTCCGGCGAGGGCCGGGCCGTGAACGCCGCCCGCGCCGCCATCACCAGCCCCCTGCTGGAGGCGTCGATCGAGGGGGCGCGCGGCATCCTCCTCAACATCGGTGGGGGGAGCGACCTCGGGCTGTTCGAGGTCAACGAGGCCGCCGAGATCATCCACGGCGTGGCCCATCCCGACGCCAACATCATCTTCGGCAGCGTCATCGACGACGCCATGGGCGACGAGGTGCGCGTCACCGTCATCGCCGCCGGCTTCGAGCGCTGGGAGGAGGAGCCGGCGCCTCCGAGGGAGGAGCCCCGAGCGCCCGTGCGCGGCCTCGGTGTCACCCCACCCCCGGCCGGGCGCGACCCCTTCGCCGGTGGCATCGAGGACGACCTCGACCTCGACGACGACTTCGACGTGCCCTCCTTCCTCAAGTAGCCACGCCCTTGGCCGGCCACGCCCGGCGACCCGGGCACCATGGTGGCCCCCTGCGCTGGGCCGAGGTGGTTTGGACGGGCCGCGGCGAGGGTGACCTCGGGAAGCCGGAGGTGGCCTGGGACAGGGTCGTGGACCATCCCGTGTCCCGGGTGCGCCAGGTGCACGGCGACCGCGTCGTCGTGGTGGAGCGGCCCGGAGGGGCCACCGACGAGGCGGCCGACGCCCTCGTCACGGCCGCGTCGCACGCCGCCCTGGCCGTGGTCACCGCCGACTGCGGGCCGGTGGCGCTGGCCAGTCCCGAGGGGGTGGTGGGGGCGGTCCACGCCGGATGGGGTGGGGTGTACGCCGGGGTCCTGGAGCGCACGGTGGAGGTCATGCGTGACCTCGGAGCGGCCAGCGTCGAGGCGGCGCTGGGCCCGTGCATCCATGTCGAGTGCTACGAGTTCGGGCCCGAGGAGCTGGATCGTGTGGCCGGACGCCTCGGCGGCACCGTGGTCGGGACCACCGCCGGTGGCCGCCCGGCGCTGGACCTGCCCGCCGCCGTGCGGGCCGCCCTGGAGCGGGCCGGCGCCGAGTTGGTCCACGACGAGGACGTGTGCACCTCCTGCGCCGCCGATCGGTACTTCTCTCATCGGGCCAGACGGGAGGCGGAACGCCAGGCGATGGTGGTGTGGAGGCAGTAGCCGAGCGCCTGGCCCGGGTCCGCGCCCGCATCGCAAGCGCTGGTGGGGACGGTCGCTCGGTCACCCTCGTCGCCGTGTCCAAGGGCACGGGCACCGACGAGGTGGTGGCCGCCCGGGACGCCGGCATCGCCGACTTCGGCGAGAACTACGCCCAGGAGCTGCTGGCCAAGCAGGCGCTGGTCGACGGTGGCCTGCGCTGGCACTTCCTGGGCGCCGTCCAGCGACGCAAGGTTCGCAGGCTGGCGCCGGTGGTGCACCTCTGGCAGTCGGTCGACCGGCAGGCGGCGGGTCGGGAGATCGCCCGGCACCTCCCTGAGGGGCGCGTGCTGGTGCAGGTGAACGTCACCGGCGCGCCCGGCCGCAACGGGTGCACCTGGGAGGAGGCACCGGCGCTGGTCGAGCGCCTGCGCGACGACGGGCTCGACGTGCGAGGGCTGATGTGCGTCGGCCCCGAGGACGACCCTCGGCCGCAGTTCCGCCGGCTGGCCGTCCTGGCCCGCCGCCTCGAGCTGCCGGAGGTGTCGATGGGGATGTCGGGCGACCTGGAGATCGCCGTCCAAGAGGGCGCCACCATGGTGCGGGTGGGCACGGCGCTGTTCGGTCCACGATCTGACCCTCGCGACCTGCGACGATAGGCTCCACCGCACGAGGAGGCGTTTGCATGGCTGGACTGCTCCGGCGGGCGATGGTCTACCTGGGCCTGGTCGACGACGACTACGACGACTACGAGGCGTACGACGAGGTTCAGGCCGCGCCGCAGCAGCGTCCGGTGCGCTCCTACAGTGCCGAGCCTCCGTACGAGCCGGCGCCCTCCAATGCCATTCGCACCCTGCCCCGGGAGGCCCCGCCCCAGACGGAGGCCATGGCCCCGGTCGCACCGGCGCCGCCCGTGACCCCCCGGCCCTCGGTGGTCCGCCCCATCACGCCCATCCAGAGCGCCAGGGTCTACGTGGTGGCTCCCGCCTCCTTCAACGACGCCAAGGAGATCGGGGACCGGCTCAAGGCGTCGCAGCCCGTCATCGTCAATCTGCAGGGTGCCGAGGGCGACCTGGTGCGCCGGCTTATCGACTTCTGCAGCGGCCTCTCCTACGGGCTCGGTGGCGCCATGGACAAGGTGGCCGAGCGCGTCTTCCTGCTCACCCCCTCCAACGTCGAGGTGTCGGCCGAGGAGCGCCGCCGCCTTCAGGAGCGCGGGCTCTACAGCACCTGACCACCGAATGGGACTCGTCTGCCTCCTTCTCCAGCTGTACATCTACGCGTTGTTCGCCCGGATCATCCTGAGCTGGTTCCCGATCTCACCGGGCTCGGGGCTGGCGTCGGTGTTCTCCGCCCTCTACTCCGCCACCGAGCCGGTGCTCGCTCCGGTGCGGCGCCTGCTGCCGCCCATCGGCATGGGCGGGATGGGCCTCGACCTGTCACCGATCATCGTCACCTTCGCCTTCCAGTTCCTCCTCGTTCCACTGTTGGGCTGTTAGTCCCTCGGACGGCTGGGGGAGCCGCCGCTCACCATCCGCCACCTGAGGACGGTCGGTGCTTACCATCGACGCATGGATGTCTCGTCGCAGGCCATTCGTGACGTGGCCTTCCGCGAGCGGCTCCGGGGCTACAACCCCGAGGACGTCGACGAGTTCCTCGAGCGGGTCGCCCTGGGCGTCGAGCTCTTGGAGGAGCGCCTGAGCCAGGCCCACGAGCGAGCGCGGCGGGCCGAGCGCGACCTCGAGGACTCCGGCCCCGGCGGCGACGCCGTGCGGCGCACGCTGCGCCTGGCCGAGCGCACCGCCGAGCTGGCCGTCCAAGAGGCGCGCGAGGAGGCGGCCCAGTTGGTGGCGGCCGCTCGCGAACAGGCCGGCGCCGTGCTGGTCGAGGCAGAAGAGCGCGCCCGTCGCCTGGCCGAGGAGAGCCAGTCGCAGCTTCGAGCGGAGGTGTCCCGTCTCGAGGTGGCGCGCCAGCAGCTCGTCCACGACGTCTCCGCCCTCGAACGCTTCCTCGCCGAGGAACGGACCCGGGCCCAGACGGTGCTGGCCGAGGCGGCGGTCAGGCTCGGGGACCTCATCCCCGGGCCGGCGGCACCGCCCGAGGTGCACGACCTCGGGGCGCGCCCACTGCCTGCCGGCCGAGCGGCCAGCGAGGCGGGTGCCGCCTCGGCCTACGCCTCCGGGGACGACGCGCTCGTCGACGGGCGCGGTTCCGCGCCCGATGTCTCTCCCGGAGAAGAGGCGACGCGCGCCGGGTGATCAGGCGGGCCGTGCCCACCCGGCGACGGCGTGGCGCGCCGGCCAGCGAGGCCGTTTCTCGGCCCCGTGCTTCCCGGCGCGCCAGGCGCGCCGCGCCTAGGATGCCCGCACCCCTTTCTAGGAATCGGATGGTGGCTTCGTGTTGCTCCTCGTAACCATTGCTCTGGTGCTGGTCGGCGCCGTCTCCCTGGTGATCGGCTTCGTCAGCAACTCATTGGCACCGATCTACGTGTCCATCGGCTGCAGCCTCGTGGCCGGCATCGTGCTCGTGGTGTTCTCCCGCATGAGCAGGCGCCAGGCTGCTCCGGCCGCATCGGCAGGCGCGCCGAGCCCGGTCAGCTGGGCACCGTCAACGCCCGCTTCGGCCCCGGCCCCGGCCCCCGCGCCGGCCCCCGCTCCCGAGCGAGAGGCGGTCCCCGAGCCGGCCGAGCGGGACAGGACCCTCGTGGGCGCCGCGCCCATGGGAGGCGGTGGGGCACGGGAAGAACCCCCCGCCGAGGAGGACGACGAGGACTTCCCCATCGAGGACTACGACGACCTGCGGGCCAACGAGATCCTGCCGGTGCTGCCCGAGCTGGACCTCGACGAGCTCGACCAGGTGCGAGCACGAGAGGAGCGGGGCAAGAACCGGGCCACGGTCCTCAACGCCATCGACGACTTGATGGACGAGCTCGAGGCCGAGGAGGAGGTGGCGGCGGGCGGCCCCGCCGTCGACGAGCCCGAAGCCGACCGGGAGGAGTTGGCCGTCCCCGCTCCTCCCGCCGAGGAGCCGGAGCCGGTGGGAACGGCCTCACTCGAGGACGAGGAGTTCCCCTTCCCCGACTACGACGAGATGACGGTCGAGGAGATCCTCTCGCAGCTCGACGACCTCGACGACGAGGAGCTCGACATGGTGGCCGAGCGGGAGGAGCAGGGCCAGAACCGAGCCGAGATCCTCGACCGCATCGACGCCATGTTCGAGGAGGTCGAGATCGAGGACGAGGAGGAGGAGCCGCCGCCGCCGCCTCCGCCTCCCGAGCCGGTCCCGGTGGAAGCCGTCCCCGCCACCAAGGCAGCGGCCAAGAAGACGCCCGCGGCGAAGGCCCCGGCCAAGAAGACCGCCGCCAAGGGCCCGGCCAAGGGCCCGGCGAAGGCGCCGGCCAAGGCGACCACCAAGGCGGCCACCAAGAAGGCGGCCAAGGCGCCGGCCAAGAAGGCGCCGGCCAAGAAGGTCCCGGCCGCCGTGAAGAAGGCGCCCATCAAGCGGGTGCCGGCCAAGAAGGCGCCCGGCACGGTGAAGGCACCGGCGGCGCGGACTACGGCCAAGAAGGGGCCTGGGCCGGCCAAGAAGACGGCCGCCCCCACGGGCAAGAAGGCGCCCGTCGCCCGGCCGGCCAAAGCGGCCAAGAAGCGCTAGACGGCTCTCTGCCCTGGGGCCTACCGCTCCAGGGGGCTGAGGCCGATGCGGACGGCTCGCCCGTCGGAGAGCTCGTAGCGGCGGGCGTTGCTGATGGGGCCGGCCACCACCAGCTCGAGGGCGAGCGTCTGGCCCATGACCTCGTCGCGGTGGCCAGCGACGGCGTCGGCCACGTCATCGGGCAGGTCGAGCACGAGGTGGATGCGGTCGGACACGTGGAGTCCTGCGTCCTTGCGCGCCTGTTGGACGAGCCGCACCACGTCGCGACTCAGCCCTTCGGCCTCGAGCTCGGGCGTGACCTCGAGGTCGAGGACCACCAAGCCGGCGTGGGCGGCCAAGGCCCGGCCGGCGTCGGGGTCGGCGGGCGCCAGGCGCAGGACGTACTCGTCCTTCTCGAGGGTCCGGCCGGCCACTTCCACCGAGCCATCGCCATGGTGCTCCCAGTCTCCCGCCCGCACCGCCTTGATGAGCTTTTGGACGTCGGGGCCGAGGCGGGGGCCCAGCACGGCGGGCACGAGCTGGAGCACGAAGGAGCCGACCGACTCGAGATCGGTGGAAAGCTCCACGTGCTTGACGTTCACCTCGTCGGCGATCAGGGAGCGCAGCCCCTCGAGGCGGTCGGCGACGGGTACGGCGACCCGGAGCGACGCCAGCGGCAGGCGGGCCCGGAGGCCGTGGGCCTTGCGCACCGAGTGGGCGGCCGAGCACACCTCTCGCACCAGGTCCATGTCGGCGACCAGCGAGGGGTCGCCGGGGACGTCCTCGGGCGACGGCCAGTCGCTGAGGTGCACGCTCCGCCGCCCGCTCAGGCCCCGGTAGATCTCTTCGGTCACCAGCGGGAGGAGCGGCGCGGCCACGCGGCACAGGATCTCGAGCACGGTGGCCAGGGTGTCGAAGGCGTCGGTGTCGCTCTGCCAGAAGCGGTCTCGAGACCGGCGCACGTACCAGTTGGTGAGGGCGTCGAGGAACGAGGCGACGGCGGCGCAGGCGCCGGCGATGTCGTAGGCGTCCATGCGGGCGGTGACCTGTTCGACCAGCTGGCGCGACTTGGCCAGGACGTAGCGGTCGAGCAGGCCCGTGGCGTCGGTGCGCCACCGGGCCGCGTAGCCGTCGGTGTTGGCGTAGAGGCTGAAGAAGTACCAGGTGTTCCACAGGGGGTGGATCACCTGGCGAACGGCGTCGGCGATGTTCCGTCGGTCATCGGCCAGGCTGAGGTCCTGGCCCCTGAGCACGGCCGACGACAGGAGGAACCAGCGCACGGCGTCGGCCCCGTAGGTGGCGAACATCTCCTCGGGGTCGGTGAAGTTGCGCAGGCGCTTGGAGGCCTTGCGACCGTCGTCGCCGAGGATCACCCCGTGGACCACGCAGGTGCGAAAGGCGGGCTTGTCGAACAGGGCGGTGGCCAGGACGTGGAGGTTGTAGAACCAGGCCCGGGTCTGGCCGACGTACTCCACGATGAAGTCGGCGGGGAAGTGCTGGTCGAACCACTCGACGCTCGCGAACGGGTAGTGCACCTGGGCGTAGGGCATGGACCCGGACTCGAACCAGCAGTCGAGCACCTCCTCGACGCGGCGCATGGTGGACGATCCGGTGGGATCGTCGGGGTTGGGCCGGGTCAGCTGGTCGATGGCGGGGCGGTGCAGGTCGTCCGGGCGCACGCCGAAGTCCCGCCCGAGGTCGTCGAGGCTGCCGTAGACGTCGATGCGGGGGTACCGCGGGTCGTCGCTCTTCCACACCGGGATGGGCGACCCCCAGAACCGGTTCCGGCTGATCGACCAGTCCCGGGCGTTCTCGAGCCACTTGCCGAAGGCGCCGTCGCGGATGTGGTCGGGCACCCACCGGATGTCCTGGTTGTGGGCAAGGGCCCGCTCCTTGACGGCGGTCACGTCGACGAACCACGAGGAGATGGCTCGGTAGATGAGCGGGGTGTCCGTGCGCCAGCAGTGCGGGTAGCTGTGCAGCACGCTGTCGTGGCGCACGACGGCGCCGGCCGCCTTGAGGTCCTGGATGACACGGGGGTTGGCGTCGAACACCTGCAGTCCGGCGTAGTCCCGCACCTCGGCGGTGAAGCGGGCGTGCTCGTCCACCGGCACGACGACGGGGATGTCGTTGGCCTCGCACAGGCGCTGGTCGTCCTCGCCGAAGCCGGGGGCGATGTGGACCGTGCCCGTCCCCTCCTCGGTGGAGACGAAGTCTCCGGCCAGGACGCGAAAGGCGTTGGGCGTGTCGGCGAAGTAGGGGAACAGCGGCCGGTACCGGCGTCCGACCAGCTCGGACCCCTTCACCGTCCCGACCCGCTCGGCTCCGGCCAGCTCACGCTCGTAGCCGCCGGCGGTGGCCTCGCCCACGAGGTAGCGGGCCCCGGACTCCTCGAACACGGCGTAGTCGATGTCGGGCCCCACGGCGAGGGCGAGGTTGGAGGGCAGCGTCCACGGCGTGGTGGTCCACACCAGCACCCGCTCCGGTTGGCCGCTGCCGCCCTGAGGCTCGAGCTCGAACACCACCGTGAGGGCGGGGTCCTGGCGCTCGCGATAGGCGTCGTCCAGGCGGGTCTCGAAGTTGGAGAGCGGGGTCTCGCACTCCCAGCAGTACGGGAGGACCTTGTAGCCCTCGTAGATCAGGCCCTTCTCCCACAGCTGCTCGAAGGCCCACAGGACGCTTTCCATGTAGGAGAGGTCGAGCGTCTTGTAGTCGTTGCTGAAGTCGACCCAACGGGCCTGGCGGGTGACGTAGGACTCCCACTCCCGGGTGTAGCGCAGGACCGACGTGCGGCAGGCCTCGTTGAAGCGGGCGATGCCGTACTCGCCGATGGCCACGTGGCCGCTGATGCCGAGCTCCTTCTCCGCCTCCATCTCGGCCGGCAGGCCGTGGCAGTCCCACCCGAAGCGCCGCTCCACCCGTTTGCCCTTCATGGTCTGGTAGCGGGGGACGGCGTCCTTCACGAACCCGGTGAGGAGGTGGCCGTAGTGCGGCAGCCCGTTGGCGAAGGGGGGGCCGTCGTAGAAGACGAACTCGCACCCCCGCCCGCGGGGGCGCTGCTCGACCGAGGCCCGGAAGGTGTCGTCCTCGGCCCAGAAGGCCAGGACGCGCTGCTCCACCTCCGGCAGGTCCGGTTGCTGGGGGACGTCGGGGTACGGCGGCACGGCCCCACTCTACGGTCGTGGTCGCGGACCTCGACGCGCCGGGACGGGGCCGCTGGTGGGCGGGGAATACCGGAGCGCCTCGAGGCGTTGGCGCCTTCCCTCGGGTACGACCGCATGGTACGGTCCCCCACCCTCAAGGCTGGAGAGAACGCCGTTGCCCAGAGCCTCGAAAGCCCTCCCCGCCAAGCAGGCGGGCAAGAAGGCTGCCCCATCGGGCAGGACCCCGACGACCCACCCCGGCCCCGCCAAGGAAGGCGTCAGCACCGGCACGGCGGTCCCGGCATCGGGCAACCAGTTGCCGCCCGAGCAGGCGGCACCGGCCGTGACCACCGGGGCCAAGGCCGAGGGCGCAAGGGGCGGGGCAGCACCGCAAGAGGTGCCGGGTCCGAGCCAGCGGGCGGAGGCGCCCAAGAAGGAAGCGCCCAAGAAGAAGGCAGCGGTCGCCAAGAAGGCGCTGGCGGCGAAGGCGTCGCCTCGCCGCTCCAAGCGAACCGTCGCCGAGGCGGCACCGTCGGAGGCGCTGCCCGACAAGTTCCTCCAGGAGCAGCTGGCCCTCCTCGACGCCGAGCGGGCGAGCTACGTGGAGCAGGCGGCGGCCCTCAAGGCGGAGGCCGACCAGCTGGCCCAGGAGATGGAGCCGGGCGACATCCAGTTCGACGACGAGTCCGGTGAGGGCGGCACGGCCAACGTCGATCGCGAGCGCGACCTCGCCCTGTCGGCGCAGGCCCGGGTGGCAGTGGACGAGATCGACCACGCCCGCCAGAAGATCGCCAGCGGCACGTACGGCGACTGCGAGATCTGCGGGCAGCCCATCCCCCGCGCCCGCCTGAAGGCGCTTCCCCACGCTCGCCTCTGCGTGTCCTGCAAGAGCGGGGGCCTCTCCCGCCGTTGAGCCCTCGCCGCAAGGCGCTGGTCGCGGCCACGACAGCAGCGGTGGTCACGCTCGACCAGCTGACCAAGGCGTGGGCCCTGCGAGCGCTCGCCGACGGGCCCGTCCACCTCATCTGGACCCTGAGGCTCGACCTCTCGTTCAACTCCGGGGCGGCCTTCGGCCTGGGCAGGGGGCTGGCCCCGCTGCTGGTGGCGGTGGGGGTCGTGCTGGTGGCCGTGCTCCTCGCCGTGGGCGGGCGGGCCGTCACGAGCTCGGCGGGAGGCGTCGCCCTCGGCCTCGTGCTCGGAGGGGCGGTCGGGAACCTGGCCGACCGGGTCCTGCGGGCCCACGGTGGTGCCGTGGTGGACTTCATCGACTTCCAGTGGTGGCCGGCGTTCAACGTGGCGGACGCCGCCATCTCCTGCGGCGCCCTGCTGTTGATCGTGACCACCCGGCAGCTGACACCGGCGTGAGGGAGACGATCCCGGCCGTCCTCGACGGTGAGCGGGTGGACCGGGTGGTGGCGCTGCTGACCGGGCTGTCCCGCTCCGACGTGGCCGACCTCGTGGCCTCCGGTGGCGTCAGCCTCGGTGGTCGCCTGGTCACCACCCGCAGCCGCCGGGTGGCCGAGGGCGACGAGCTCGAGGTCGTGGTCACGCCGCCGGCGCCGCCCTCGGTCCCGACGCCTGATCCCGACGTCGAGTTCAGCGTCGTCCACGCCGACCAGCACGTGGTGGTGGTCGACAAGCCAGCCGGGCTGGTGGTGCACCCGGGCGCCGGGGCGGAGGCGGCCACGCTCGTGCACGGCCTGCTCGCCCGCTTCCCGGTCCTGGCCTCCATCGGTGTGGGGGAGGCGCACCGACCCGGGATCGTCCATCGGCTGGATCGCGGCACCTCCGGCCTCCTCGCCGTGGCCCTCACCGCTCCGGCCTACCACTCGCTGGTGGCCCAGCTGAAGGCCCGCGCCGTGGAGCGCCGCTACCTGGCGGTGGTGCGGGGACACCTCGAGGCGCCCAGCGGTCTCGTCGACGCGCCCGTCGCTCCGGCCACGGCCGATCGCACCCGCATGTCGGTATCGGCCGAGGGCCGGGAGGCCCGCACCCGCTATCAGGTGCTCGAGCGCTTCGACCACCCGCGGCCGCTGTCGCTGATCGAGTGCCGCCTCGAGACCGGCCGGACGCACCAGATCCGCGTCCACCTCGCCGCCATCGACCACCCGCTGCTCGGCGACGCCCGCTACGGCGGCCCCCGCACCGGCCTGGGCATCTGGCGGCCGTTCCTGCACGCCCACCGTCTGGCCTTCGACCACCCCTCCAGCGGGAAGCGGCTCTCGTCGTCCTCGCCGCTGCCCGCCGACCTGGAGGAGGTGCTGGCCCACCTGCGCTGACCGTCCGCCCATGGGGGCCGGCGGCGGCGGGCTAGGAGCTGGGGACGTAGAGCGGGACCGTGCCGCGGGCCCGGGCCACCATGTCGGCCAGGGTGAAGGAGTCGAGGTGGGAGCGCATGTGGTGGCCCACGTCGGCCCACACGGCCAGCAGGACGCACTGGCCCTCGTGGTCGCAGGCCCCGTTCTGGTGGGGCTCGCCGAAGTCGCCGGCCACGATGGGCCCGTCCACCGCGCTCACGATCTGGCCGAGGGTGATGTCGGAAGGGTCCCGGGCCAACACGTAGCCGCCCCCCACGCCGCGCTTGGACCGCACGAGCCCCGCCCCCTTCAGGGCCAGGAGGATCTGCTCCAGGTACGGCTGGGGCAAGCCGGTGCGCTCGGCGATGTCGCGCACCGACGTGGGACTGCCGACCTCGGCGTGGAGCGCCAGAGACAGCAGCGCCCGGCTGGCGTAGTCACCCCGGGTGGAGACCTTCACGGTAGGACCATGCTAGGGCGCCCGAGCCGTTCGGCGTGGCTTGGGGTTTCCGGCCGGTCGGCGCCTAAGGTCGGGCCGGCATGCGGCCTGCCCCCGAACCCGTGCTCCCGGACTACGGCGGCGCCTGCCTGTCCTCGCTGGTGCCGGCCCTGTTGGGCCGGGCCTCGGGGAGCCCCGACTGGCTGCCCGAGCCGGCTCGTTCCGCCCGCCAGGTGGTCCTCTTCGTGCTGGACGGGCTGGGCTGGGAGCAGCTCCGGCGGCGCCCCTCGGTGGCGCCGGTGCTGGCCGACATGCAGGGCGGCGCCATCACCTCGGTCGCTCCCACCACCACGGCCACCGCCCTGACCTCGATCACCACCGGCTTGGCCCCCGCCCATCACGGGGTGGTCGGGTACCGGGTGCGGGTGGGGTCCAACGAGGTGCTCAACGTGCTGCGCTGGCGCACGGAGTCGGGTGACGCCCGCGAGTCGGTCCCACCGGAGAAGTTCCAGCCCCAGCCCGCCTTCAGTGGAGCCCGGCCCCCCGTTCTGACCCGAGCCGAGTTCGCCAGCACCGGCTTCACCATGGCTCATCTGGTCGGGACCCGCCTGCACGGCTGGCGGGTCCCCTCGGCCCTGGCCGTGGAGGTGGGCGGCCTGCTCGAGGACGGGGAGCCGTTCGTGTACGCCTACTACGACGGGATCGACAAGGTGGCCCACGAGCGAGGCTTCGGCGACTTCTACGACGCCGAGCTGGCCGCCACCGACCGCCTGGTGGCCGACGTGGCCGCCGTCCTGCCGCGGGGAGCCGCCCTCGTCGTGACCTCCGACCACGGACAGGTCGAGGTGGGCGAGTCCACCCTCGTCCTCGACCCCGAGCTCATGGCGGACGTCGAGCTTCTCTCCGGTGAGGGCCGCTTCCGCTGGCTGCACGCCCGACGGGGATCGGCGGCCGGGTTGGCCGAACGGGCCAGGGCGCGCTACGGGGAGGTGGCGTGGGTCCGCACCCGGGAGGAGCTCGTGGAGCAGGGGTGGCTGGGCGGGCGGCCGGCGCCCGAGGTCGAGCGCCGCCTGGGCGACGTCGCCCTGATCCCGTTCGAGCCGGTTGCCTTCTTCGACCCCGCTGACACCGGGGAGGCCAGGATGGTGTGCCGCCACGGCTCCCTGACCGCCGAGGAGGCGCTGGTCCCCCTGGTGGCTTGCGCCCCGCCCGACGGGGAAGGATGACGACATGTCCTCACCGCAGAGCCAGCAGCCGCAGGGGGCGCCGCCCGTCGTCGTGATCCCGGGCGACCAGGCGCCGCAACCGCGGCCGGAGCCGGTCGAGACCGTCGAGCAGCCGGCCAAGGTCATGCGCATCGCCACCATGATCAAGCAGCTGCTCGACGAGGTGCGCCAGGCGCCCCTCGACGAGGCCAGCCGCAGCCGCCTGCACGAGATCTACGAGACCTCGGTCAGCGAGCTGGCCGCCGGCCTCTCGGCCGACCTGCGAGAGGAGCTGGACCGGGTGACCCCGCCGCTGGGGGAGGAGACCTCTCCGCCCACCGAGGGCGAGCTGCGGATCGCCCAGGCCCAGCTGGTGGGGTGGCTGGAGGGCCTGTTCCACGGGATCCAGGCCACCATGTTCGCCCAGCAGATGGCGGCCCGGGCCCAGCTGGAGGAGAGGCACCCCCGGGGCTTGCCCCAACCCGGCACCGAGGCCCGGATCCCCGGTCCCCCGGGCTACCTGTAGCGCCCCACGCCCGGCCCATCCCCCCCACGGCGGGTCGCGAGGCTGGCGCCCACGCCGGTGGCGGCCTAGAATGACAGCCTTGTAACTTGTCCACAGGAGCCTCCACAGGGGGCTGTGGAGAGGGGAGCGGCAGCAACGTGGCGGCGTCCTTCGCCCACCTCCATCTGCACACCGAGTTCTCCATGCTCGACGGTGCGGCCCGGGTGAAGGACGTGATCGCCGCCGCCGCCGCCGACGGCCAGCCCGCCATCGGGATCACCGACCACGGCAACATGTACGGGGTCCTCGAGTTCTACAAGGAGTGCCGGGCCCAGGGCATCACGCCGGTCGTCGGCACCGAGGCCTACATGGCCCGCCAGAGCCGCCACGAGCGCCCCGTGCGGCGGGGCCGGATCGACGACACGGGCGGCGACGGCGAGGGGGGGGAGAAGCTCTACTACCACCTCACCCTGCTGGCCGAGACCACCGAGGGCTACCGCAACCTGATGAAGCTCTCGAGCGCCGCCTACCTCGAGGGCTACTACCACAAGCCCCGCGTCGACTGGGAGCTGCTGGAGCGCTACCACGACGGCGTCATCGCCACCACCGGCTGCCTGGGCGGGGTGGTGCTGCAGGCGCTCCTGAACGACGACGTGGAGGGCGCCACGGCGGCGGCCGCCCGGCTCCAGGACATCTTCGGCAAGGAGCACCTCTTCGTCGAGCTGCAGGACCACGGCCTGGCCAAGCAGCGCCGCACCAACCCCCAGCTCGTCGAGATGGCCCGCCACATCGGGGCCCCGCTCCTGGCCACCAACGACAGCCACTACACCACGCGGGCCGACGCCGTGGCCCACGACGCCTTGTTGTGCGTGCAGACCGGCGCCTCGCTGGCCGACGAGAAGCGCTTCCGGTTCGAGGGCGACCAGCACTACCTCAAGACGGCGGCCGAGATGCGGGCGCTGTTCGCCGAGCACCCGGAGGCGTGTGACAACAGCCTGTGGATCGCCGAGCGGGCCGGCGTCGAGATCGAGTTCGGCAAGCCCAAGCTGCCCGAGTTCCCGCTGCCCGCCCCGTTCGCCTCGGCCGACGACTACCTGCGCCACCTGACCTCCGAGGGCGCGGAGGCCCGGTACGGGTCTCCCGTCCCCCACAAGGTCGCCCAGCGCCTGGAGGCCGAGCTAGGCGTCATCTCCGACATGGGGTTCTCCGCCTACTTCCTCGTGGTGTGGGACCTGATCCGTCACGCCAGGGAGCAGGGCATCCGAGTCGGCCCCGGCCGCGGCTCCTCGGCCGGGTGCTGCGTGGCCTACTGCCTGCGCATCGTGGACCTGGACCCCATCCACTACGACCTGCTCTTCGAGCGGTTCCTCAACCCCGGGCGCAAGCAGATGCCCGACATCGACATGGACTTCGACGAGCGTTACCGGGGCGAGATGATCCGCTACGCCGCCGAGCGCTACGGCTGGGACCACGTGGCCCAGATCGTCACCTTCTCCACGATCAAGGCCCGGGCCGCCGTGCGGGACGCCGCCCGCGTCCTCGGTTACCCCTACGCGGTCGGCGACAAGGTGGCCAAGGCCATGCCGCCGCTGGTGATGGGCCGGGCCACCCCGCTGTTCGCCTGCCTCGAGCGCAACCCCGCCCACGCCGACGGCTACGCCATGGCGGCCGAGCTGCGGGACATGTACGCCACGGACCCCGACGCCCAGAAGGTCATCGACGTGGCCAAGGGCCTCGAGGGGCTCCGCCGCCAGGACGGCATCCACGCCGCCGCCGTGGTCATCACCGACGAGCCGCTCACCGAGCACCTGCCCATCCAGCGCAAGCCCGAGGCCGGCGGGGACCCCGAGCAGGCGCCCATCGTCACCCAGTACGAGATGCACGGGGTCGAGGAGCTGGGCCTGTTGAAGATGGACTTCCTCGGGCTGCGCAACCTCAGCGTCATCGAGCGCGCCCTCGACCTCGTCCAGGAGTCCACCGGCGAGCGACCGGACATCGACGCCGTCCCCCTCGACGACCAGGCGACCTTCGAGATGCTCCGGCGGGGCGACTCGGTGGGGGTGTTCCAGCTGGAAGGCGGCCCCATGCGGGCCCTCATGCGGTCCCTGGCGCCCACCTCCTTCGACGACGTGGCCGCCCTCGTGGCCCTGTACCGCCCGGGGCCCATGGCGGCGAACATGCACAACGACTACGCCGACCGCAAGAACGGGCGCAAGCTCATCAGCTGCCTCCACCCCGACCTCGAGGAGCTGCTGGCCGACACCCAGGGCCTCATGATCTACCAGGAGCAGATGATGCGGGTGGCCCAGAAGTTCGCCGGCTACTCCCTCGAGGAGGCCGACAACCTGCGCAAGGCGTGCGGCAAGAAGGACCGTGCCCTCATCGCCAAGGAGCGGGAGAAGTTCGTCGGCGGCTGCCAGAGGGCCGGCTACGGCACGCAGATCGGCACCAAGCTGTTCGACCTCGTCGAGCCCTTCGCCGACTACGCCTTCAACAAGAGCCACGCCTACGCCTACGGCCTGGTCGCCTACCAGACGGCCTGGCTCAAGGCCAACCACCCGGTCGAGTACTTCGCCGCCCTCCTCACCTCGGTGAAGGAGGACAAGGACAAGACCGCCGTGTACCTGTCCGAGTGCCGCTCGCTCGGCATCAAGGTCCTGGTGCCCGATATCAACCTGGCGGCGTCCGATTTCGTGGCCCGGCGCGTGGGCAGCGCCCAGAAGGTGGACGCCATCCCCTTCGGGCTCTCCGCCATCCGCAACGTGGGGGAGGGCCTGGTGGAGCGGGTCGTGGCCGAACGGGAGGCCAACGGCCCCTTCGCCGACTTCTACGACTTCTGCCTGCGGGTGGACCCCCTCGTGCTGAACAAGCGCTCCGTGGAGTCGTTGATCAAAGCGGGGGCATTCGACTCGATGGGGCACCCCCGAAAGGGGCTGTGCCTGGTCTTCGAGCAGATCGTGGACCGCACGCTGGCCCGTCGCCGCGAGCGCGAGCTCGGCGTGATGAGCCTTTTCGGCCACCACGGCGGTGACGGTGACGATGGAGGCGCCCCTGGCTACCACGACGAGCGGGTGCCCGTCCCGGGCCTCGAGTTCGCCAAGGCCCAGAAGCTGGCCTACGAGAAGGAGATGCTCGGGCTGTACGTGAGCGACCACCCCCTCATCGGTGCCGAGTCGGCCCTGCGCGGCCACGCCGAGGCCTCCATCGCCGAGCTGCGCGACCTGGGCGACGGCGACGTGCGCTGGGTGGGCGGGGTGGTGACCAACCTGGCCCGGCGCTACACCAAGAAGGGCGACCTCATGGCCACCTTCCACCTGGAGGACCTCGAGTCATCGGTGGAGGCGTGGGTCTTCCCGCGGGTGATGCACGAGTACGGCGCCCTCTTGGCCGACGACGCCATCGTGTGCGTCAAGGCCCGCCTCGACACCCGCGACGACCAGCCCAAGCTGACCTGCCTCGAGCTCAAGCGCCCGGAGCTGGCGATCGACGGCGGGCCGCCCGTGCGCATCGGCCTCCCCCTGTCCTCGCTCGACGACGCCTGCGTCACGCGGCTGAAGGCGCTGCTGGTGGACCACCCGGGCCCCTCGCCCGTCTTCCTCCACCTGCGCACGACGGGCGACACGGAGGGGTCCTGCCACAAGGTGCTGCAGCTGCCGCAGCAGTTCAACGTGGACGCGCGCAACGGGCTCCTGGCCGAGATCCGGGTGCTCCTCGGCCCTCAGGGTCTGGTCACCTGAGCCTGCCCTCGGGCCGGTCCGGCTTCTCACCGGCGGTGCCGGAGCACTAACCTAGGAGGCCGACCAGCCGGTCACGGGCACCAGGGGAGATTGCGCACCGTATGGCGATCGAGGTCGAGACCAAGGACTGCACGGCGCTCACCGACGCCGAGTTGGGCGAGATGGCGGACATCTGCGCCGAGGGGCCCGCCCGCTACGACGTCGGGCTGCTGTCCAAGCAGCGGGAGAAGTGGGTGCTCGTCACCCAGGCTCGCGACGGGGCCAAGCTCTGTGGGTTCTCGTTCTGCACCCTGGAGCGCATCGGCGGCACGCCCTGCCTGCTCGTGGGACTCGCCTCGGTCAAGCGGGCAGCGCGGCGCGACAGCGTCCTTCGTTCGATCATGGCCGACCAGTACCGCCGGGCCCTGCTGGCCTTCCCCGACGAGGACGTGCTCGTCGGGGCCCGCTTCATCGACCCGGCCGGCTTCCAGGCCTTCCGAGGCCTGGAGGACATCGTCCCCCGCCCGGGCCACAAGGCCACCGGTGAGGAGCGGGCCTGGGGCCGCCGCCTGGCCAAGCGCTTCGAGGCCGACGGGCGCATCGACGACCGCAGCTTCGTGGTCAGCGGGGACGGCAACGTGTGCGGGTCGCTCGACCACGAGTCGTTGAAGCCGGAGGGCGTCGACGCCGAGGTCGCCCAGTTCTTCTCGGGTCTCGAGCGGGAGCGGGGCGACTCGATCATCGCCTTCGGCTGGGCCATGGCCGAGGACCTGGCCGCCGGGAAGCTGCGCAAGTAGCCCGAGCGGCCCGCGTCACTGGCGGGGGAGCAGCCCCGCCACCACCTTGTAGCAGTGCCCGGCCACGGGAGCGCTGAGGCTCACCAGCAGCCGTCGTGGCTTGGCGGGCGCGAAGGGCAGCGCCGTCGCCAGCACGGGCAGGGTGTGCACCGCGTTGCGCCACCGGAACCGGCAGCGGTTGCCCACCACGATCGGGCGGGACGCGGGGGAGACGAGCGCCACCGAGGGCCGGTCCCCGCTCAAGGCCCAATAGGGGGTGGCCGTCCCCGCGAAGCCGAGGAGGTGCTCGCCCGGCGGATGAAGGAGCGGGCGGAGCCAGCGCTCGGCCCGCCGGCCCGGGATGCGCCCGACGGGGCAGGGGGCGGTGGACAGGGCCACCGCCTCCGGTCGGACCGGGTCCCGGTCCTCCTGCTCGTCGGCCAGCCGCCCCCGCGCCAGGGTGAACGGCGTCAAGGGCGGCACGCCCTCGGGCCAGTGGGCGTGCACGAGCGCCCCCGTGCCCAGGTCGACGGCGGCGCATCCCCGGTGGGCACCGGCGAGGACGAGCAGCTCGAGCTCGGCACCGGCGAGGCGGGTGAGGGCCGCGACCATTGGCGGCCATGGTGGCAACTGCGCTCCCGCGAGTGGTGGATGGGGCCGGCCCCCCGAACGGCTAGGCCAGTTGGGCCAAGAGGTCGTCGGCGCTCGACACCGGTGCCTGGCACGCGTAGTCGCGGCACACGTAGGCCATCCCGGCGGGGCGTCCTTCCCAGATCGGGGAGTCGTACCGCTCGCCCCAGGCCAGCACGGCGTTGGGCAGGTAGAGGGGCCGCACGGCGCCGACCAGGTCGGGTCGGTCACCGACCACGGCCACCTCCGTGATGCCGCTGACCACCATGTCGACGGCGGCCACCAGCTGGCTGAAGGCGGAGGGGTAGCGGGTCACCGCCTCGGCCAGGAGCCCCAGGACCGCTTCGGCGTGCTCGTGGTAGCGCCGCTCGCCGGTGAGGGCCCCGAGGCGCACGAGGGCGGTGGCGGCCACGGCGTTGGCCGACGGCGTGGCCCCGTCGAAGAGGTCCTTCTGGCGCACGATGAGGCGCTCGGCGTCGTGGCCGGTGGTGAAGAACCCCCCACCGTCGGCGTCCCAGAACAGACCCAGCAGGGAGTCGGCCGCCTCTCGGGCGGCGGCGACCCAGCGGGCCTGGCCGGTGGCCTCGGCCAGGCGGGTGAAGGCGTCCACCAGCCAGGCGTGGTCCACGGCATAGGCCAGGTGCCGGGCCCCGCCCTGGCGCTGCCAGGAGCGCAGCCACCGCCCGTCCTCACGACGCAGGGCGGCCAGGAGGAACTCGGCGGTCCGCACGGCCGCCGTCCCCCAGTCGTCCCGGCCGGTGGCGGCGGAGGCCTCGGCCAGCGCCGAGAGGAACATGGCGTTCCACTCGGTGAGGACCTTGTCGTCGAGGCCGGGGCGCACCCGCTTCTCCCGCTCCTCGAAGAGGCGGCGCCGGGCGGCCTCGATCTCGGGCGGCCGCAGGAGGTCGCCCCGCACCGGGCGGTGCAGGATGTTGGCGCCCTCGAAGTTGCCCGCCTTGGTCACCCCGTACCACTCGGCGGCGGCTGGTGCGGCGGGGCCCAGCACGGCCTCGATCTCCTCGGCCCGCCACACGTAGAACTTGCCCTCCTCGCCCTCGGAGTCGGCGTCCTCAGCCGAGTACAGGCCGCCCTCGGGAGCCCCCAGGTCTCGCAGCACGTACCCCACCGTCTCCTCCACCACCTGGCGGAAGCGGGGCTCGCCGGTGACCTGCCAGGCGTGGAGGTAGGCCCGGGCCAGGCCGGCCTGGTCGTAGAGCATCTTCTCGAAGTGGGGGACCATCCAGAAGGCATCCACCGAGTAGCGGGAGAAGCCGCCGCCCAGGTGGTCGTAGATGCCGCCCGACGCCATGGCGTCGAGGGTGGTGACCACCGGCGTCAGCGTGGGCTCGGAGCGGTCGTGGGCGTAGCCCCGCAGGAGGACCTCGAGGTTCACCGGCATGGGGAACTTCGGGGCCCGGCCGAACCCGCCCCACTCGCCGTCGTGGGACTCCAGCAGGGCGGCGACCGCCCCCTCGAGCACCGACGGCCCCAGCTCGGCGCCGCTCCCATCGCCCGCCACCACCGTCCGCGACCCGATGGCCGCCGCCAGCTGCTCCGCCTGTCCGAGCAGCTGGTCTCGCCGCTCCACCCAGGTCTGGTGCACGGCCCGCATGAGGTCGACGAAGCCGGGCCGGCCGGCCTGGGTCCGCTTGGGGTAGTAGGTGCCGCCGAAGAACGGGCGCCCGTCGGGGGTGAGGAACACCGTCATCGGCCAGCCGCCCTGGCCGGAGATGGCCTGCACCGCCTCCATGTAGACGGCGTCGACGTCCGGACGCTCCTCCCGGTCCACCTTCACGTTCACGAACAGCTCGTTCATGACGCCGGCCACGTCCGGGTCCTCGAAGGACTCGTGGGCCATGACGTGGCACCAGTGGCACGCCGAGTACCCCACCGACAGGAGGATCGGCTTGTCCTCGGCCCGGGCCCGGTCGAAGGCCTCCGGCCCCCAGGGGTACCAGTCGACCGGGTTGTCCTTGTGCTGGCGCAGGTACGGACTGGTCTCGTCGGCCAATCGGTTCATGGGATGAGCCTACGGCGCTGCCGGCTCGCTCCCGTCCCCGTCTCGGCCAGGACCCGTCGGAGGGTGGTGCGGGCGTGGTGGAGCTGCACCCGCACGGTGGACGCCTCGATCCGGAGGACGCCGCCCGCCTGCTCGGCGGTGAGGCCCAGGTAGAAGCACAGCACGGCGCAGGCCCGGCGGCGGGGAGGCATGGCCGCCAGGGCGTGGTGCACGGTCACGCCGGTCACCGCCTCGTCCTCGGGCCCGAGCACCACCGGCTCGTGGTCGTCGAGCGGAGTCTCCGGCAGTCCGCCGCCGCGGCGCAGCAGGCGAAAGGCGATCGTGTAGACGTAGCCGGCCGGGTTGGGGCCCTTCCGTACCCGCCACCAGTGGCCGAAGGCCCGGGCGAAGGCCTCCTGAGCCAGGTCCTGGGCGACGACCGGCGCCACCCCGGACAACCGCAGGGCGGCGACCAGCCGGGGGTACTGGAGCCGGTACACGGCCACGAAGTCGCCGGTGTCGGAGAGGCTCGGGCCCGGGCTCGTGCCTCCATCCTGCCAGCCGGCCGGGGTCACGGTGGGGGCGGGGCCTCGTCGG
>JALYHF010000120.1 GCA_030776745.1 Actinomycetota bacterium
ACCCGGGCGGGGTAGCCGTGGTCGAGGGACAGCTCGGCGCCGTTGACCCGCAGGGCGAGCAGAGAGCGGGGGTCACGCAGCTGGCGCCGGGACAAGGTGGCATGGGAGAAGTCCCCGCCCCGCTGGAGCGACTCCACCAGGACGGTCCCCGGTCCGGTGGCGGCCACGAGGTCGGCCAGGTCCGCCAGCCGGACGCCGGTCCACCTGGCCACCACGGACCACCCTTCGACGCAGGCTATGGGCAGGTCGTAGGTGTGCTGGGGCATCCGTCCCAGCTCCTCTCGCGACAGCTGGACGCTCGACGTCGGTCCCCTCACCACCAGTCGCCAGGCCGGCCCCGTCTCCTCGCTGCGGATACCGACGGCGGCGGCCGTCTTGTTCACCGGGAAGTCGTTCGGCCCGCTCCCGTACCCGCCGCCGCGGGGGGCGAACAGCGCCAGCCGGCGCAGTCGACCGCCGAGCGACTGGCCGGCGGTGACGACCAGGAGGGTGAGCGACGAGCCGGCCACCAGGCCGAGAGCCCCCCCGCCGGGAGATGGTGGGCGGGTCGGGACGGGTGGCGACCAGGCCGTGCTCGTCGGGGGGCTCCGGCCTGGTCTGGGCCAGCGGCGTGCGCAGCTCACTCCGCAGCGGTCGTCGGCGGAGCGAGCGCAGCATCTCTGGCAGCTTCAGCGCGACATGGGCCACGAAGGCGCCGAGGAACACCCACGCCCCGTAGAGGTGGGCCTCGTAGAAGGAGAACCTCCACGGGTAGAACACCTGGCTGTTGAGGATGCCGGTCACGAACTGGAAGAGCACCCCGCCCACGAGGAGGGCGAGGGTCAGGCGCTCGAGCGCCTGAGCGACGGAGCGTGCCGGGGGCCAGTCGAACAGCTTGGGGACCACCGACCAGAGCTTGGCCAGCACGACCGGCACGAGGGCGATGCCGAGGATGACGTGCAGCCCCTGGTTGAGGCGGTAGAGCCACACCGGACGGGTGGGCCAGTCGAACAGGTAGAAGCCGAGGAGGCCACGACCGGGAGTGAGGTCGTTGCCAGGAAGCCGGGGGTTGTAGGCGGCGTAGGAGAACAAGCCGGTGATGGCCACCACCGGGATGCCCACGAGCAGGACAGCGCCGAGGACCGAGGTGAGCCACGGCCCCCGCAGGGGGCTCCGCCAGGTGGTCGGGCGGAAGGGGCCAGGAGGAGGGCGGCGGCCTAGCCGGCGGATCACGTCCACGACGCCTCCATGGTGACGTGGTGTACCACAAGGGTTCTTCGGCGTGGCGTGAGTCCTCGGGCGCCTCGGGCCGCCTGAGGAGGACCGTGGCCGCCTCCCGGATGTATCTGCACGGGTCCCGCCTCCCTCTTCTCAGATGACGGCCCGACCGTGGGACTCATGGCTCGGCGCCGTCGCCAGGCCGGTGGCATCACCGGGCCGGCCGCGTGTCCAGGAGGAAAGGCCACATGATCCAGAAGATCTTGGTGGGCACCAACGTGTCCACGGAGGACGGGGATGCAGCGCTCCACCGGGCCGCCGATCTGGCTCGGGCGCATGGAGCCGAGCTGGTGGTGGTGGGCCTCACCCAGGCGCCCGACCCGAGGCAGCTGTTCGACGCCGAGATGCTGCCCGAGCCGCAGGACCAGGTCCACCTCATCAGGAGCCGCTTCCCGGAGCTTCGCGCTCGCGGCGTCACGGCGTCGGGTCGCCCCATGGACGCCATGGTCGACGTCGCCAAGGACGAAAGGCCCGACCTCATCTACGTCGGCAACCTGCTGCGCGACGGCGATGCAGACGGCGCCGCCGATGTCCACACCGGTGCGCCTGCCACCGCACCCCTTGTTGCCCATGAGGCGGCGGTGGGGACCCCCGCCGGCGGGGTGCGGCGTCAATGGCACGGCGCCATGGAGCCGTTCCGGCGGTTCTACTCCCAGGGCGATGCCTGGCTGGCCCTGCTGGTGAGCTCGTTGTTCCTGACCTACGGCGGCGGCGCCGTCATGTTCTGGCTGCACGCCCTGCACCGGGGCGAGCGGGGTCCGGCCGTCAACGACTGGTACCACTGGGCCCTCGACTCCACCCTCGGCTTCGTCGCTCTGACGCCGGTGCTGTTCTTCATCCTTCCCGCCGTTCTGCTGGCACGGGGCAGCGGTTCCCACAGCGGGCGCAGGTACCGGCGGTGGTTTCCCGTGGTGCTGGTCGGCGGCCTGTTCACACTGGTCACGGGACCTGGCCCGATGCTGCACAACGCCATCGCCGGCGCTGGCACTCCTCTCGCCGACTGGGCAGTGCGGCTCTTCGGGCACAACGCCGAGGTGGCCGAGCGGAGCATGCA
Source organism: Actinomycetota bacterium (assembly GCA_030776745.1). Classification (GTDB taxonomy): domain Bacteria; phylum Actinomycetota; class Acidimicrobiia; order Acidimicrobiales; genus JALYHF01. The sequence continues at coordinate 2,312 of JALYHF010000120.1, forward strand.
CGCCATCGAGCACTCGCCGGTCACCGAAGGGCTTCTCCAGGTGGCGGTCGGGCTCCCGGTCTACACGACGCTCACCTGGCTGGCCCTGCGACTGCTCGCAGCCATGACCCGTCGCCGGGACCGGAGCACGGTCACCCCGCAATGACTCCTCGGAAGCCGGGGCCAGTGCCCTGGCGACCCGGCCCGAGGCCCACAGCCGTCAAACGACAAGGAGGATCACATGCGAGACGACCCAGCCAAGCGCCAGCTCGAGTGCGGGTGCAGGCCCGAGGACCCGTGGCCGCCGCCCACGCTGCCGGAGGCCCCTCCGCCGCCGCCGCCGGACCCGGTTCGGGACTCGACGCTCGCTACCCCGGACTACCACCTGCGCGGGCCTCAGGTCGAGCCTGCCGCCGCCTTTTGGACCCTGTGCAACGTGCCCTGCGTGGTGCCCATCGCCGAGCTGGTGAAGCGGACGGACAATCCGTCCGACCCGTGCTTCTTCCCGGACTATCCCACCCAGGCGAGCGTGGTGGCGGACGAGATCGACGAGCTCCTCGAGCTGGCCTCGCTCCGGGACGACCCCGACGCCGTCGCCGGCAATCGTCCCGGTCGAGAGCGGCGCGGCATCAGCCCGTTCCTCCAGCTGCGGCCACAGCCCCTGGGAGCTCTGGTGAACATCGACCATGACCCGGTGCTCTCCGCCGTCCGAGCGGGCAGGCAGCCGGAGCCCGGAGCACTCGACATCGCCCGGGGCCGGCACGTGAACCCCGCCTACCCGGTGATCGCCACCGGCAGGGAGCTGGCCCGGTACTTCGAGAACGAGACGCCGGGGCTGGCGCATCGGCTCGCCGCCGATGCCCTGCTCCGCCAGCAGGACTGGTCTCCACCTCGTCAGGCTCTGGTGTGGGCGGCGCTGGACGTCTCCATCTACAGCGCCCTGCTGGCGGCCTGGCACTACAAGTGGTCCGCCCACGTGGCGCTTCCCGGTGTTTCAGCCCGTGCCGGCGTCTCCTTCCGGCCCCGTCCCTGGGAGCTCGACTACCGGGTGGGGGTCCTCTACAACCGCATGACCGACGACAGCGGTGCCGGTGACGACGGCCGCCGGCTCGTCCCCACGCCCTCGCCCGGTACTCCCCGGCACCCCGCCTACCCGTCGGGCCACAGCACCTACGCCGGGGCGGCCAGCGAGATCCTCTCGTACTTCTTCCCCGACTACACCGAGGAGTTCGACCGCCTGGCCGACAACGCCGGATTGGCTCGGCTCTGGGCGGGCATCCACTATCGCTCCGACCACGTCGAGGGACAGAAGCTCGGCCGGTGCGTGGCCCGCATGGTGATCGAGCAGCTCGAGCGCAGCTGCATCTGTGCCAACGACGGGTGCCCGCCGCCGGACAACTGCGCCCCGCCGGCCACTCGTGAGGACCTCGAGCGCTGCGCCCGCGAGACACGGCGGTGCTGCGAGGAGAAGCGCCGCGGGAACGAGGGCGAGCAGGGGCACCAGCACGGGCACGAGCACGGCTAGCCCGGCCCACGAAGGGCCCGATCGCCAACCGCCCTGGGCCGCCCCGAGCCGGCTCGGGGCGGTTGCGGGCCGTCGCACCCCCGTCCGGCCCGCCGCCCAATGATCGCCGAGGCGGCAGCAGTTCCAGATGGTCGGCCAAGAAGAGCCCGTACCCGCCGCTCCCCTCCGTCTTGGAGGCGGTCCGCCCGGGACGCCGACCTTGAATCGTTACCCCGCCATGGCTGCGTACCCGGTGGCGGTGCAGGTGGCCGGGGCAACGCCCTTGCCGGTCCCGTTGGCATCGGGCGAGCGGCACGATCTTGACGGCATGGCTGCTGCCATCGCCCGATCCACTCGCCTGGTGCTGGTCTGCTCACCGAACGACCCGACCGCTGTCGCGGCATCGCACGACGAGCTCACGGGCTTCCTCGAACAGGTCCCCCCCACCGTTCTCCGTCGTCATCGACGAGGCCTACCGGGAGTTCCTTCCCAACCCCGGAGTTCCCGACGGCGTCGACGTCTTCCGCAACCGGCCCAACGCTCGGTTCTGCGGACCTTCTCCCCGGGTCACGGCGAGCTACGCAGGCTCGGCTGGAAGCTGCTCGACTCGGACGCGAACTTCGTGTGGCTGCGGCTCGGCGTGCGCTCCGCCGACTTCGCCCACGCGTGCGAGGAGGCCGGCGTCAGGGTACGCCCATTCAGCGACCAAGGGGTGCGGGTCACCATGGGCGAGACGGCGGCCAACGACCGCTTCCTGCAGGTGGCCGAGCATTGGCGACACCACGTCGGCCCGTGAGAAAGGGTTCCTGGCGCAAGTCGACCGCCGGTGCGGCTCTAGCATGGGACGCTTCCATCCATGCCAGCACCACCGGGAGGCGGCATCTTGCCCGAGGCCGAAGGGCCGCTGGTAATCGCTGCTCCGACCGATGCCGTACTCGATCTGCTGCCGGACGCGGCGGACCTGCTCACGACTCTGGAGGCTCGTCGGATGGCCCTGCTTCGCCGGGTGGCCGCTCGTCGAGACTTCTTGGCGGCCCACACCCTGGCGCGGCTCTGCGCGGCTCGCGTCGTCCGTTCACCACACAACCGGCTGACCCTCGTACAGCTTTGCCCGACCTGCGGCGCCAACGGCCATGGTCGGCCGAGCATTCGAGAGATCCCGGCTCTGCACCTCAGCCTCTCGCACACGCCGGGCTATGTGGCAGCGGTCGCCGGATGGAACCCGATCGGCGTCGATGTGGAGCGGCTCGGTCGGATCGACGTGGACAGCACAGTCGCCGAGCTCCTACTCACGCCGGCCGAGCGGACAAGGATGGATGCCGCGCCTGACCGGAACCGTGCGTTCCTGCGTTCATGGGTTCGCAAGGAAGCGCTCGTCAAGCTCGGCGTGTTGTCGTTGGATGCATTGACATCGGCTGATCTGGCTGGGCTTGCGATCACCGAGGGACCACGGGTGACGCAGCGGTGGCGAGACCTGTTCGTCTTCGACTGGTCCGACGCCACGGCAGGCACGCTGGGAGCAGCGGTGGGTGCCGGTGTACCCCGGCTCGAAAACCTCATCGCGGGCTAGATCTCACCTGGGCTGATCGTCTCCCCGACGTGGCCGGCAACGTGCGGACGCTTCTCGCTGTCGACCACGGCCACGCCGTCCCGCTCCGGTCCCGGCCTACCGGGCGACACCGTCCTCGTGGACGGGTGTCGGGTCTTGGCGCGACGCGCCAGCAATCGCCCACGACGTGAGTGAATCCAGTCA
>JALYHF010000121.1 GCA_030776745.1 Actinomycetota bacterium
CCCCTACTGCTGAGTAGGCAGACTTCTAACGTTTCTTCTAACGTCTTCTAACGTCCGGGTGTGAAAACCCGGTAGGTGGGCGACACATTGGCTCCGGGACCTGCCTGACACTCGCGCCCGTCTGAGGGTCCACCACGGGGCGGTTGCCTCCTCCTTCGCTGTGGTCGTTCGCGCCGGCAGATCCGAAGGAGCCGTGTCGTGCTCGTGGAGTTGGGACTGGTCGGGATGGTCCCGCCGGCGCCGAGCGATGGCGAACAGCGCTACAAGGCGGTCTGCGAGGTGCTCGACGGGCCACGGTCACCGACGTCGCCCGGCGCAACGGCGTGGCCCGCCAGACGGTGCGCGACTGGTTCCGTCACTACGCTAGCCACGGCCTCGCCGGCCTGGTTGCCGTCCAACAGATCTTGCAGCCCCGCTGGGAGCGGATCGCCGTAGTTCCGTCTCGGGACGCGTCCGCTGACCGCAGCTCGAAGCCAGCCAGCTGCCCGCATCAGATGGGTGCTGGTGGAGGCCCGGATCGTGGAGCTGCGTCGGGAAACCCCGGCTGGGGACGCGAACCATCGTCCACCGCCTCGGCCAGGAGGGCGTCGAGCCGCTGCCCGGGCGCTCGTCGGTGGTCCGAGCTGCCGTCGAAGGCTTGATGATGTCGAGCGGCGGCGCCGGGCAGCGCGCCGGGCGGGCCGATTACTCGGCTGGCGAGTCAGGACCGGTATATCGGCGGGCTGGTGTGGGCGGTCTCGGAGGACTGGGAGCGGCCACCAGGAGCTGAGCGCGAGGCCGCCCCACTGCTCTCTCTCGGCGCTGATCGCTGCACGAGCTGGAGGCCGGGGTAGCTCGCACGCTCGCCGACGGCTCCCGCGCGTTGATCGGCGACGAGGTCCAGACCGGCCGCAACGACTGAAGCCTCGTCACGGACGCCGGCATCACCGTGAAGAACCGCCACCGCTGGACCGTCGACGACGTGGACGGCGATGGCTCAGTGACGGTCGTCGACGAGGACCGAGGCCGGGTGACGCTCCCTCGGCTACGTCTCCGACTCGCTCTCCCTCGCCTACGCCTCGACAGCGATGGCCGCCCAGGGCCGCACCGTCGATCACTCCTTGTTGCTCGTCGACGGCCCGATCGACGCTGCCGGCCTCTACGTCCCGATGACGCGGGGCCGCGAAGGCAACGACGTCTGGGTGGTCACCGAGTCTGGATCAGGGGGTGACGGCGTCGACCTGCTGGCTGAGGTGGTGCACCGCCGCTGGATCGACCAGCCAGCACTCGATTGTCTGCCGGCCGCGGCCGTGGAGCTGGACTGAGCCGTGCACGTGGTCAGTACTTTCCCCCGCGCTGGCCACGATTTTCCGAGCCGGGCCAAGAGAATTCCCGTGGCGCGCTCTTGCTGTCGTTCGGGAACGAGCGGCGGTTTTCCCAAAGGATCACGGCTGCGAGGTGGTGGGTCCCTGCGTCGGCCCGCCTGGGGCTAGGCGACTTCCTCTTCGAGCAGCTGCCGAATCCTCTGGAGCGTGTTCGAGTCCGCTCGGGTGAGCAGCAAGACCACTGCGCCGAGCTCGGCGGCCCGCCCTTCGGAGGGACCGGCATCGTCCCACCGTTCCTCCGCGTCCCCCTGCCTCTCCGCGTGGAGATCTCGATCTTGGCGACCGCCCCGGCGGGCTCTACGGATTCGGCTCTTGAACTCGACGAAGTGCGCCTCACCGCCCACGGGGTCGAGCAGCACCAAGTCCGGCCGGGTGCCGTCAGGCATCTCCTGCTCGACCGCGCCTTCGGCACGGTACGCACGCAAGAAGACCCGCATCTGCCCCAGGGCGGGGGTCCGCTGCCCGGTCTCGATGAGGCGTAGATACTCGGCGGACAGCCCGAGTTCGGCGGCCGCGTCCGCTCGGGACAGGCCGTGGTGCTTCCGGATGCCCTCGAGTAGTTGGCCGAACTGCCGGTTGTGGGGGGCACCTGGCCCGACGACCCAGTCGACTGGGCCACAGTCCCGATGAGGGTCGGCCGCCTCCACGTTGCCTTCGTCACCGTCCACGATGTGGATACTATCCCAACAACTCAACGAGTGGAGTAGTTGCACCTCGGGCCCAGGAGCGGTACCGTCACTCTCCAACAAGTGGCCCTCCGGCCACCAGAATGTTGGAGACGATCACCATGGAGCTGCCCACGGGCGACAACTCGGAAGACTTCCCTGGCCGTGCGATCTGGTACCTCGCAGCGGGCGCGCGCCAGCTCTTACACGCCGTGGCCCCGAAGGACTAGGACCCCACGAACGTACGGGTCCTGAAGGAGGTCCTCCGCTGGTCCGCGGCGGTCGCCGGCGCGACGGCGGGCGTCCTGATCGTGCTCGACCCTGGCCCGCGGGAGGAGCTGTAGACGCAAGCTGTGCCCCGGTGCAAAAGCAAGACGTGTCAGGACTCTTGCCAAGAGTCCTGACACGCGGTAACTTTCACCCGTGGCTGCTGATCCCTCTGGTGCGACCATCCCGCGGGTCCCGCACCTCGTCCCTCACCTGAAGGCCCTCCTGGCCGTCCTCCTCGGTGAGGGCGCCGCCTTCGAGTCGTGCCGGCAGACCTACATGGCGACCGCCGCTGCGCTGGCCGCCGCCGGTCGGGGCCGGGCCGTGGCGAGCCGGGTCGGCCAAGCCGAGGCGTACTGGGCGCCGACGTCGGACCTGCTTACCGAGGGCATGCTGCTGGGCCTCGTCGAGCAGCAGACCCTGCCGTCGGCCCGCCAGTACATCCCGCGCCACGCCGACCGCATCTACCGGCTCACGGCCGAGGGGGAGGCGTTGGCCGCCATGGCCGCGGACGATGCCGCCTTCACCACCTACGTCGTGGACCGGGTCCTGAACTCCCACCCGTCGTTCCGGGCCTTCATCTTCGCCCTTCACCAGGCTCCGCTGGTCCTGCCCGTGTTCGACGTGAGCGACATCGAGTCCGCCACCTCCGTGCAGGAGCTGGCCGAGCGGGCGGCGGCAGAGATCAGCACCTCGGGCACCGAGCCCGTGAGCGCCCACCAGGTGGCCGAGACGATCCGGGTGTGGACGCGGCGCCGGTTCGAGGGACGCGTGGACGACAAACCGCCCAGCCGCAAGGCACGGGCCGAGGTCGTCACCGAGGCATGCGCCGCAGCCGCGCTCGAGGCGCGTGGCATCGGGGGTGGCCCGTCGGACCTCAAGAACCTCCGGGCCTGGGGCTCGAACTTCCGGGTCACCGACCAGAGCCGCTACGTCAACGGTGCCGTCGGGCCCTTCACCGTATGGCTGGCCGCCGACCTCGACAACGTGCGGCCCGAGAACTTCGTCGTCGACGGTGCCAAGCCCACGGTCTCGATGGCCATGGCCACCCTGGTCATGCCGGTCGGCCCGGCCGCCGGCCTCGCCATCCGGCGGCGTGGCTTCGCCGCCCACGCTGACGCCATCGCCGACGCCGTCATCGCCGCCTACTTCCGGCGGGCCGAAGGGTCCGCCCTACAGGCGCCGTATCTGCCCATCCATCAGGTGCGGGCCGAGGCGGCGTTCCGGTGCGGCGTCGTCCGGGTCCTCGTCGATCGGGTCATCGAGGGCCTCGTCAATGGGACGATCGCCCGCGACGGCTTCCGGGTCGAGCTGCGGATCCGCAGCGACGGCGACCACCCCGACTCCGAGCCCGTGTACTCCCGGGGCGGCAGCCCCCGGTACTCCATGTCCATCGCCCGAAGGGGCGCCGAAGCACCAGGAGGTGCGTCATGACCATCATCGACCCCTACATCCACATGGAGAACACCTGGGGCCTCGACCAGAACCCGTTCCCTGCCGAGGCCATCTCGAACAGGGACGACGAGCCGTGGGCCGAGCTGTACTCCACGGAGATAGCGGCCTTCGGCCGCAAGTTCATCCGGGGCGGCGTGCGCGGTGGCCCAGCCCTCGGGTTCCTGTGGTCCCAAGGCGCCAGTGCCGACACCGGCTTCGGCAAGACCCGCCTGATCCGCCAGATGCGTGACCGCATCAACGCCGACCTCGGGCGCTCCGTGCTCGAGGCCACCGGCCTCAAGCCCGAGCGCATCGTCCCCGTCGCCGCGGCTTACACCAACCTCAAGAGCGGCGTCGCCATGGGCCTGTTCCCCGTCCTGCACGCCGCGGTTGCCGACCTCGGCGTCGCCCACGGCGGCCAGCCCTCCGTGCTCGACAATGCCCGCGCCAACGTCGTCGCCCGCATCGCCGAGCGCGACGGCATCGACCCCCCCGACGTCACCAAGGTCGCGATCATAAACTATCTGCGCCGCGTGCGCCTGTAG
>JALYHF010000122.1 GCA_030776745.1 Actinomycetota bacterium
CACCACCCCCACCGCCAGCCAGGGACGGGCCAGGTCCCGCCGGGCCACGAGCAGCACGGTGGTCATCCACAACCACGCCGCCCACCGGAAGGCAGCAAGGCCCTGCAGGACCGAGCGCTCCACGGGGCGAAGGTTACGGGTGTGGGCCCAGCGGACGAACGATCGCCCGGGATTCGCCCCTTCTCGGCGGCAGCCGGCGAGTGCGTCTGACCGATCGTGAGAACGCCCGCGAGTGCCGACCGACTGGGATGCTCACGTGGCGTGACCCTCACTCGCCGGGCCAACCTCTTGCCGGTCCCGAGTGGTCCTCTGGCCCTCTCCGTCGGCATCGAGCGTCACGCACCTCACGACCGACTCGCGGCTGACCTGGTCCCACGGGACACCGATCGCCTTCCACTTGTGTTGGGACTCTCGCCGGCCCCGGCGGAAGTCGGATCGACAGATCTCCTCGGACCATCCGCCTCGCATCACGAGAAGTCGAGGTGCGGCGAGGCGTCGAGAGCGGCGCTTCGACCGGTACTCCTGGTTCTGCGCCTGGAGGTTGTGCTCGAAGCGCTCGAGGAAGTCGACGAGCGAGGGCTGGTCGGGGACGGGGCCCTCGAACTCCACGAGCAGGTCGTGGCGGAGAGCTCGCTCGTCGGCGATGAGGCGGAACTCGACCACCGCCAGTCGTGTCTGGCGGCCGGCCTGGCCGACGGCCGTGCGCACCTGGTTCACATGGAGCTTCTCTCCGGTGATGCTCGCCATCTCCCGCCCTTTCCTGACGAAGGCGAGCTTCGGCGTGGCCCGATGGAAACCGACCACCTCGACGACATCGTTGATGTCGTAGCGGTAGAGCCCATTCCCCCCGGTGAGGAGTATGTAGTAGCGGCCTCCGAGGTCGAGCTCGTGCGCTCCGAGGACCGGGGGAGACACGTCGTCGATGGCGTCGTGCGGTATGAACTCGTAGTAGTTGGCGTGGACGGCGAGTGGGCCGGCGGGCGTGGAGTCCTCGACCGGGATCGTCATCCGCCCCTCGCTGGCGAGCAGGCCGAGGTCTCTGAGGGCGCTGCCGTCGCCGAAGTACGTCCTCAGCCGCTGGGCGTGAAGTCCCGCGGCACCGCCCAGCCAGCAGCCGACCAGGTCCAGCTCCGGCCAGCAGGCGCCAGGAACGAGCGCGCCGTGCTCGGCGACCACCCGCTCGAGGAAGCGGGCCCTCCCCGGATCGGGCAGGAGGTTTGCCCGGAGCCGGTCGGCGACGCCGCCATGGCACGTGTCGAGTGCCTCGTCGGGTGCGCCGATCGTCCCGTCGTGGACGGCACGCACGATCTCCTCGCTGTGCGCCATCGCCGTCTCGGCGAGGCGCACCAGCGACGTGGGGTTGGGAGTGCCGACGGCGGACACCGAACGGGCCAGCGCCAGCCTCATCGTGAGGAGGTGACGGATGTCGCAGTCTTCGACCAGAGCCACCTCGTAGGGGACGGCGTAGCTGCGCCGGACCAACGTGGGGATCCGCTGGTACGTCATCCCCGAGAGCGAACCGAAGGGGGTCCCAGCAGACGTGTGCCCCTCGACGGCCGGGCCGACGACGAGCAGCACCTTGCCGTCCAGGTACCGGGGATGCGCCCCGAGGGCGCGATACATCCACAGCCGCATGAGCGAGGCCATCTGTTCGCGCCAACGATCGGTCACGGGGACGAGCTTCGGCTCGGCGGTGGTCCCGCTCGTCGTGGCGAACATGGTGACCCGATCCGCGGTGAGCACGCCCGGCTCGGTCTCGAGGATCCGCTCGACGTAGGGGCGGAACCCTTCGTAATCCCGCACCGGGACGTGGCGGGCGAAGTCCTCGGGTGCCCGGACCGTCTCGAACCGGTGCTCGCGGCCGAAGGCGGTCGCTCGGTTGCGCCTCGTCAGCGACAGCAGCACCTCCGCCTGGCTCGACCGGGGGTCGGCCGCCGCTCGCTCGAAGCGTCGGTTGTGGGCGAACTCCCGCGCCAGCAGGCTCGCCCGGAAGAGCGGCGTCACCGCTTCACTTGGACCACGAGGTCGACCACCCCTCGGGCGTAGCGCCGTAGCCGCTCCTCCACGACCTCTATGCCCGATCCTGGCCCCCCGAGCAGGCCGGCCCGGCCTCGGTGCCCGAAGTGCACCGGCTCCACGCTCAC
>JALYHF010000123.1 GCA_030776745.1 Actinomycetota bacterium
AAGACCCGGGCGGCGGTGGCGGTGTGGATGTCGGTGTCGGACTCGAAGGCCTCGATCAGCCCGGGGTCCCGGGCCAGGTGGGCGATGACCCGCAGCTCGATCTGGTTGTAGTCGGCCACGAGGAAGCACCAGCCCTCCTCGGGGATGAACGCCCTCCTGAACCGCCGGCCCTCGTCGGTTCTGATGGGGATGTTGTGGAGGTTGGGCCGGTCCGACGAGAGCCGGCCGGTCCGGGCCCCCGTCTGCTGGAAGGTGGCGTGGATGCGCCCGTCGGCCCCCACCTCGGCCAGCAGGCTCTCGCCGTAGGTGGACCGCAGCTTCTCGACCTCGCGGTAGCGCAGGAGCTTGTCGACGATGGGGTGCTGGCCCTTCAGCTTCTCGAGCGACGAGGCGTCCGTGGAGAAGCCGGTCTTGGTCTTCCGCTGGGGCTGGAGGCCGAGCTCGTCGAACAGCACCGACCGCAGCTGCTTGGTGGAGTTCACCATGAACGGATGGCCGGCCATCTCCTGGATCTCGGCGTCCAGCTTGTGCACCGCCTCGGTCAGCTCGCCCACCAGGCCCCGCAGGTACTCCTCGTCGACCCGCACGCCCACCTTCTCCATGCGGGCCAGCACCCGAACCAGGGGGCGCTCGATGTCGTCGTAGAGCGGGCGGAGCCCCCTGGCCTCGAGGGCATGGGAGACGGCGGGGGCGACCACGGCCACCGCCGCCGCCCGCCGGCCGGTGTCGTCGGCCACGTCGGTGGACGAGCCGTCGAGGTCGAGCTGCCCGGCCGGCGGCGCGTCCGGCGAGCGCAGCTCGATCCCGGCGTAGCGCGAGCACAGGTCCTCGAGCAGGTACAGCGACTCTCCAGGCTCCACCAGGTAGGCGGCCACGGCCGTGTCGAGGTCGAGGCTCTGGACCTCCACGCTGTGGCGGTCGAGGCCGCGCATGAGCTCCTTGGCCCGATGGGCCTGCAACGGCCGGCTCCGGGCGCCGACCAGGCGCCCCAGGGTGAGGGCCACGGCGGCGTCGTCGAGCAGCCCGGCGTCGAGCCACCAGGCTCTGGCGCCCTCCTCGGCCAGGGCCAGCCCGGCCAGGTCGGACCTGCCCTCCTCCCCCGTCCAGGCCACCGCCGCCGCCAGGGGCCCGGGGCGCGACGCCAGGTCCTCGAGGACGAGCACCGCCTCGTCGGCCGAGCCCGCCCTGCGAACGTCGACCTCGAAGGGAGCGCCCTCGGCCGTGAGGGAGGCGGAGTCGGGGCCGGTGCCGGTCCCGACGGCCTCCAGGAGCCGATCCCACAGCGTGCGGAACTCGAGGAAGTTGAAGAGGTTGCGCACCTCGTCGACGTCCCAGCCGCCCATCCGCAGGTTCTCCACCTCGCAGTCGATGGGCACGTCGCGGATCAGGGGCGTGGCCGCGGCGTTCTTGCGCACCTGGTGCTCGTGGCTGGCCAGGTTCTCACGCAGCTTCGGCGTGTACTGGTCCAGGTGGGCGAACACCCCGTCGAGGTCGCCGTGATCGTTGATGAGCTTGGCCGCCGTCTTCTCGCCCACGCCGGGCACGCCCGGGAGGTTGTCCGAGGGGTCGCCGCGAAGGGCGGCGTACTGGGGGTAGTCGGCCGGCCTCACGCCGGTGCGCTCCTTGATGCCGGCCTCGTCGTAGAGCACGTAGTCGCTCACCCCGCGCCGGTTGTACAGCACCTTCACGTGGGGGTCCTCCACCAACTGGTAGGTGTCGCGGTCGCCGGTCACCACGATCACCTCGTCGCCGCGGTCGCGAGCCTGGGTGGCCAGCGTGGCGATGATGTCGTCGGCCTCGTAGCCCGGCAGCTCGAGGAGTGGGATCCGGAGGGTCTCCACCACCTGGCGGACCAGCCCCATCTGCTGGCGGAGGATGTCGGGCGCCTCGGACCGCCCCGCCTTGTAGCCCTCCACCATCTCGTGGCGGAAGGTGGGCTCCGGGCGGTCGAAGGCCACGGCGATGCCGTCAGGACGGTGGTCCTTCAACAGGTTGACCAGCATCGAGGTGAAGCCGAAGACGGCGTTGGTCACCTGTCCGGACGCGGTGGCCATGTCGGTGGGGAGGGCGAAGAAGGCCCGGTACGCCAGGCTGTTGCCGTCCAGCAGGAGGATCTTGGCCACTGCTTCGACTCTACGGCTCGGCCGCCGCCACCGGGCCGGCCCGCGCCCCACCCGTTCTGGATGAGTCGAAGCTGGTGGCCCACAGCGAGATGGCCAGCGCTGCTCCCCAGGCGCAGGACTGCAGGACCTGGCGCCAGGTGAAGGATCGGAAGTCGGGGAACAGCGCGGCGGGTGGGAGTGGGAAGCCCATGGTCCAGGGGTCCACGGCCAGACGAACGCCTCCGGTGCGGGCCGACCAGACCAGCGCGGTGGCGATGGCGAGGGACCAGGCGGACAGGCCCAGCGCCACCCGGGGGAGCCGGGCGGCGCCCAGGGCGACGAGCACCACCAGGGCGGGGAAGCCGGCGACCAGCATGCGGCCGGGGAACCACCAGCCCATCATGGTGATGGACACGAAGGTCCCCATCAGGACGCAGACGCCCACGACGCCGGCCGGGAGCCCGGCCCGGCGCCGCAGCCCCCAACCGGCCAGGAGGGCGGCCGGGAGCCAGCGGAAGAGCCCGAAGCGGGCGTCGAGGAACAGGCCGTAGAGCCGGTAGGCCCGCCCGGTGAGCGCGAGGTGGTGGTCGAGGATGCGGGCCGTGCCCTCGCCCGCCCACACCACGTTGGAGGCGTACGGCGTGAGCCCGCCGAAGGTGCGCAGGTGCCACCACACGAAGTGGGCCCCCGTCGCCCCCGCCATGCCGGCGGCCACGGCCAGGGCCCGCCGGTCGGAACGGAAGCGCCAGGCCCAGGCGGCGGCGACGAGCGCCCCGACCGGCACGTACTTGACCCCGAGCCAGGCCAGGGCGGCCAGGGCCCCGGCCAGGACCACGGGGCGGGCTCTTCGGCCCGAGGCCACCAGGAGGGCCACGGCCAGGCACAAGGCCGCTGGGCCCTCCGGGTACACCTGGGAGGCGTAGACGACGCCAGGGGCACCCGCCCCCACGACGGCGGCGCCGAGGAGCGCCGCCCACCACGGCCCGCCGGCCCGACGGGCCAGCAGGGCCCCGCAGGCCATGGCCGCCGCCCACACCACGACCAAGAACCGCTGGACGCCACGGAGCCCGCCCAGCTGGTAGGCGGGGAGGGCCAGCACGGGCAACCCCGGGTCGTGGGGGGCCAGCAGGCGGCCGTCGGCCGTGGGCTCCATCTGCTTCCAGAGCGGGACGGTGCCGTCCCAGAAGGCCCCTTCCTCGTGGTCGCGGTACTCGTCGTCCAGGTCCAGGTCGCCGTCCGAGGACAGGGACTGCGTGGTCAGCAGGTAGAAGGGCTCGTCCCCGGTCACCGAGGCGGTGCCCGACGCCCGCATGCCCACGGCCAGCTGGCCGGCCACCAGGACCACCACGAAGGAGGCCAGCCAGAGCCGGCACAGGTGGCGGGGCGGGACCGGCGGCATCGAGGGCAGGTTAGAGAGGGGCCGGAGCCGGTACCATGGCCCCCATGTCCGACGGGTTCCATCCACCGTTGGAGGAGTACCTCGAGGCCATCCACGAGCTCGAGGAGGAAGGAACGCAGGTCATACAGGCGCGGCTGGCCGAGCGCCTGGGCCACACGCCGCCCTCCGTCTCGGAGATGATCCGCCGCCTCAAGCGGGAGGGCTACCTCGAGGTGAAGGACCGCGCCGTGCTCCTCACGGCCAAGGGCCGGGCCCGGGCCGAGAGCGTGGTCCGCAAGCACCGCCTGGCCGAGCGCCTCCTCACCGACGTGATCGGCCTGCCGTGGCACAAGACCCACGTGGAGGCCTGTCGCTGGGAGCACGTGATCTCCGACGAGGTCGAGGGCCACCTCGTGGAGCTGCTGGGCAACCCCAGTACCTGCCCCCACGGCAACCCCATCCCCGGCACGGTCGCCCCCGAGCGCGACCTGGTGGCGCTGGCCGACACCGAGCCCGGCGACGAGGTGCGCCTCGAGGTGGTGACCGAGCAGGTGGAGATCGACATCGACGCCCTCACCTACCTCAGCGTCCACGGCTTCACCCCCGGCGCCGGCGCCCGGGTGCGGGAGAAGGCGCCCGACGGCACCCTCACCCTCGACCTCGAGGGCGACAGCATCGCCCTCGGCCCGGCGCTGGCCCAGCAGCTCTACGTGGTGACCGCCTGACCGCTCGGGCTAGCGGGTGCGGGCGGCGACGGCCATGGCCGGCAGCACCCGCCACAGGTACCGGCCCAGCCTCACGTAGGAGCGACCTCGTGTCCGCCGGCGGTAGCGGATGGGAACCTCGGCGTAGCGGAAGCCCTTGCCCAACAGGTCGAGGGTGAGGACCTGGGCGTAGTTGTAGTCGTGGCCCACGTGGGCGGCGTGCAGGGCCTGGCGGCCAAGGGCTCGACACCCCGACTGGGCGTCGCTGAGGCGACGGCGGGCCACGGCGGAGGTCAGGAGGGTGAGGAGGTGGTTGCCGAGGCGGCGGTGGGGCAGCATCGACTCGATGGTGCCGGCGAAGCGGGAACCGACCACGTAGTCGGCCCGTCCGGCCAGCACGGGGGCCACCAGCCGCTCCAGGTCGTCGGGGTCGTACTCCCCGTCGCCGTCCAGGAAGGCAGCGACGACGGCGCCCTGCCGGCGGGCCTGGTCCAGCCCGGTGCGCAGGGCGGCACCGAGCCCGCGGTTCGAGTCGTGGGCCACCACCTGGGCGCCGGCACCCAGCGCCGCCTCGGCGCTGCCGTCGGTGGAGCCGTCGTCCACCACGACCACCTCCACCGGGTGGCCGCCGAGGTGGGCCGGCACCCTGGCCACCACGTCGGCCACCGAGTGGGCCTCGTCGTGGACGGGAAGGAAGACCACGACGGGCCCGGAGTCGTCGGCGGCGGCCACCGCGGCCCCGTCGCAGAGCAGGCACTGCCCGACGGAGCGGGCCGGTACCCGGCTCCCGGTGCGGTGGGCCAGGGTCGGGGCCACGTCGAGGACGGAGGCGTCCTCCCGCAGCGGGGCGTCGGGGACGCCCTCGCCCCACCAGATGCACGGCACCAGCCGCTCCGTGGGGGTCCAGTGACCGTGGCCGCCGATGCCCCGACCCTGGCCGTGGTCGGCCAGCACGCCAATGGTCACGCCGTCGAGCCCGCCCCATCGCTCCGCCAGCCACCAGACCAGGCGCTCCACCTCGGCATCAGTGGTCTCGATGTGGTGGAGGTACTCGTCGTAATAGGAACCACGGAAGTGGCCGGTCTGATCCACCGAGAGGGTCTGGACCACCAAGAGGTCCGGGTCCTCGGCCTCCACCACCTCACGGGCCTTGGCGCACAGGGCGGCGTCGATCTCGTCGTTGGGCATGACCGCCGTCACCGTGCTGACCCGGTCGCCGAAGGCGTCGACCAGGTGGGCGATGCCCACCAGCCGGGAGGACGGGACCGTGTCGAAGATGGATTCGCACTTGACGCCGAGCGACGGCACGAAGTTGGACCGCATCCCGTGCACGGCGGGCGGGGCGCCGGTGAGCATGGACGAGAAGCAGGTCACCGTGCGAGCCGGGTAGACGGTCTGGCAGCGCCGGTAGCTCACGCCCTCGGCGGCCAGGCGGTCGAGGAAGGGGGTACGGGCCTCGTCCAAGCGGTCGGCCCGACAGCCGTCGATGACGATCAGGACCACCTTGCGGCTGGGCGGCCCGCACAGGGCCGGTCCCGCCTCTCTCGGGCGGCGATCCTCCCGGCGGTTGCCCGTGGCCCGGCCCGGCACCCAGGTGACGAGCTTGCGGTGGACCACCGCGCCCACGATCCACGCGCCGCCGCCAGCGGCCAGCAGCACCGGCGCAGGTCGGGAGGAGTGCCCCACGGCGAGCAGCGCCGCCACCTTGGGAAGCTGCTCGAGCAGGTTGCCGGACGTGGGGTCCGGGTTCTCGAGCACGAGGCGCCAGAACCGCGTGAAGTTGGTCCACGGGGCTCCCAGGCGCAGGTGGTAGTACACGCTGCCCCAGAGCACCACGGTGAAGCCCAGGTAGGAGACCAGCCCGAGCAGGGCTGGCGCGGTGGGGAGCCCGCCGGCGGCCACCACGACGACGGCGGCCAACGGCCACAGGACGGCCCGCAGGTGGAGGGGGTACGGGTGGCGCCACCAGGCCAGACCCAGGGGCACCGCGGCGAGGATGCCTCCCAGGGGCGCACCCGTGACGATCAGCAGGAACAGCGCGAAGACGGCGGTGAACGGCTGACCCTCGTTGAGCACGTTCCAGGCCCGAGACGCCACCTGCTCGAGCGGCCCGGCCTGGCGCGACGTCCCCGAGGTGT
Source organism: Actinomycetota bacterium (assembly GCA_030776745.1). GTDB lineage: Bacteria > Actinomycetota > Acidimicrobiia > Acidimicrobiales > JALYHF01. The sequence goes on from JALYHF010000123.1 coordinate 6,323, forward strand.
GCCGGTGCAAGACGCTGCGCGCCACGCGATGCTGGCCTTCGGCCGAGGTCACCGCTCCGTCGGCGGCGCCGGCGCGGCGCGTCCACGGGGCGGCTGGGCTCACTCGACGGCGAACGTGGACTCCATGCCCAGCTCGGCGTGGGTCTTCGCCCCCTCCTTGACCAGGCACTGGACCTTGTAGGTGCCGGGCTCGAGCTCGGCAGCGAGCGTCTTGGTCTCCCCCTTCGGGAACGGCTCGATCCCGGCCGCCTCCCTGCCGTCGGCGTGCACGACCAGGAGCTCGTGGGGAGCCTGGCCCTGGTTCTCGGCCCGGAAGAACACCTTCTTGCCCTTCACGGTGGGCGGGATGCCCACGAAGGCGAAGTCGCGAAGGGTGACGCTGACGACGGTGTCGGCCTCGGACTGGCCGAAGCTCGCCTCGTTCCTTCCCTCGTGGCCGCCGTGTCCGCCGGTGCCGGTGCCCGAGGCCGAGGCCGACCCGGTCCCGGTTCCCGAGACCGACCCGCTGCCCTGGGCGGGACGGTCCTCGCCGTCACCACAGCCGCCCAAGAGGATCACGACCGCCAGCCCGACCGCGCTCAGGGCCATCCGTCGCATCACCGCGTCTCCTTAGGCTCGCCTAACATTCCGCCGTAGGGTAGCCGAGCTTGGGCTAGGGCGTGAGCTGTCCGTCGAGGATCCGTTGGGCCGTCGCCTTCATGGTCTGGCGCTCCCGCATGGCGGTGCGCTGGATGAACGAGAAGGCATCGCTCTCCGACATCCCGTGGCCGTCCATGAGCATGCCCTTGGCCCGGTCGACCACCTTGCGCGTCTCCAGCTGCTCCTCGAGGTTCCTGTTCTCGTTCTCGAGCGCCTTCATCTCCTTGAAGCGGCCCATCGCCACCTCGATGGCGGGGACGAGCTCTCCGGTCTGGAAGGGCTTCACGAGGTAGGCCAGCACGCCGGCGTCGCGCGCCTCCTCGATGAGGTTGCGCTGGCTGAAGGCGGTGAGGATGAGCACCGCCGCCCGCCGCTCACCGGTGATCTCGCGCGCCACCGTGAGCCCGTCCAACCCCGGCATCTTGATGTCGAGGATGACCAGGTCGGGCTGGGTCTTCTTCACCAGCTCGACCGCCTCGTCCCCGCGGCCGGTCTCCCCCACGACCTCGTAGCCCTCCTCCTCGAGGATCTCCTTGAGGTCGAGGCGGATGATGGCCTCATCCTCGGCGATGACGACGCGAACGGCCACCTTTGGGCGCTCCTTGCGGTTCGGCTCTAGCGGGACTGGAGGGGAAGCCGGTCGAGCAGGTCGTCGAGGACGCGCTCGAGCTCGGTGATCGAGGCAACAGCGGCGGCCCGGCTCCGAGCCATGGCGTCGGCGTGCTTCTGGGCCTCGCGGTGCTCGCGGTCGGCGAGAGGCGTTTCGGAGACGAGCGCGCGGGTCCGAGCTTCGGCGGCGGCCTCGACGAACACCGCGAGCTGCTCGTCGATCACCGCCAGCTCCTCACGGGCGCGCTGGAGTCGCCTGTTGACGTCGACGAGCCGGCGCTCGATGAGGGATCGCGACATGGCCGGACCAGTCTATGCGCCGCTCCACGGCCATCCCGGGCCGAAGACCGGCGCCGGCGGATCGTGCCTCGCGCCTTGTCGTGGGCTGGTCGGCAGCGTTCCCCGCGTCGATAGGGTCGAACGGTGCTGCCACCTCGTCGCCGGCCCGGACCCGGGCGCCGATGCCGCCGGACGGCGCCCGTGGTGGCCTCCGTCCTGGTCGCGCTGGTGCTCGGGGCCTGCGCCGACGGGGGAGCTGGGCCAGGCGCTCCACGCCCGACCGCCAGCACCGGAAGCGCTCCGTGCGGCGCCGAGGTGGAGGAGCCGCTCGATCCGAGGAGCACCCAGCACCTCCTGCCCGGCGCACCCGAGCCCGCCTACGCCAACGATCCCCCCACCTCGGGCCCGCACCAGGTGGCAAGGGTCCCTTCCGGGGTGCAGGCACAGCCGCTGCCGCGACCGGTCCAGGTGGGGCTCCTGGAGGAGGGCTTCGTCCTCGTCCAGCACCGCGATCTCCCCGACCGCGACACCGAGCAGCTCCAGGGCTTGGCCACGGAGATGGTCGTCGTGGCCCCGTTGACGGGGCCGGGCCCTCCGGTGGTGGCCACGGCGTGGCGACGTCGGCTCTCGTGCACCACCGTCGACCTCGCCGCCCTGCGAGCCTTCATCGCCGCCCACCGGGGCAAGACGGGCGACGGTGCTACTGGACGGTGACCGTGACCTTGTCCAGGACCGGAGGGTCGAGCGGCACGTGACCGGCGTCGCCCGCCACCACCCAGATGACGTGCTCGCCGGGCGCCAGGTTGGCCACCTCGGTGGCCAAGTCGGCCGTGTGGATGATGGCCGGGTCGCCCTGGGGTATCGGCGTCCCGGGGCTCGTGGGGTCCTTGTCCACGAAGAGGTGGAGATGCTGGCCGCCCTTGACGATCTGCAGGTCCTCAACCTCGGTCGTGACCTTCACCGGGGTCCCCGCCGGCGCCGTGGCCGGGGCGCTGGCGTCGAGCGACGGGCCTTCCACGGTCACGCTGATCGAGGCCTCGGTGTCACCGAGGCGGGTGTGGGCCCCGTCGCCCAGGACGGCCGTGATCCGGTGCGTGCCCTTGGTGAGACCGGTGATCTTCACGGGGTCGTCCGTGGTGTGGACCACTCCGGCCTCCCGGGGGATGACCGTCCCCTGGGCGGCGGCGGCCTTGTCGATGAAGACGTGGTAGTGCCCGGTCCTCCCCGACGTGTCACCGTCGGCCTTGACGATCCTGATGCCCTCGACGTCGAGGTCCAAGGTGACGACGTTGCCCTTGACCTTGGCGCCGTCGTCGGGGCTGATGATGGTGAGGGCTGCCTCGCCCTGCTCGAAGGCCGCACTGGTGGTGGTGGGAGCCTTGTCCCCCGACGCCAGGTCCTCGGAGTCGTCGCCGCCACAGGCGCCCGCCGTCACCAGGAGCGCCCCGGCCAGCGCCACACCTCTCCCCCAACGCCTCACGTGTGGTCCTTTCTCCCGCGGTCGCCTTCCGGCTTCGTGTGGTACGGCGGCGCACCGTAGCGTCTCCGGGCATGCTGATCGAGGGGATGCCCCTGTGGCTGGCTCAGACCAACGCCTGGATCGTCGCCCCCGCCGGCCCGGGTGGCGAGTGCGTGCTGGTGGACGCCCCACCCGACCCCTCCGCCATCCTCGGGCGGTTGGCCCACCACGGGCTTCACCTCGTCGCCCTGCTCGCCACCCACGGCCATGTCGACCACGTCGGTGGGATCGGGTCCGTGGTGCGGCCCCAAGCGCGCCAGCTCCCCGTGCACATCCACGACGGCGACCGCCACATGCTCCTCGACCCCGTTGGCACGGGTGGCGCCCTCGGCCAGGCGCTGGAGGGACGGGGGCTGGACCTGCGCCAGCCCGAGCTCGTCGTGGGCCTCGACGACGGTCAGCGGGTGTCGGGCGCCGGCATGACGTTCACGGCGGTGCACACACCGGGCCACACGAAGGGATCGACCTGCTTCTTGCTCGAGGTCGAGGGCGAGGCGCCGGTGCTGTTCAGCGGCGACCACCTCTTCCGTGGGTCCATCGGTCGCACCGATCTCCCCGGCGGATCGTTCGAGGAGCTCATGGCGTCGATGGCCGAGAAGATCCTCCCCATGGCCGACGACGTGCGCGTGCTACCCGGCCACGGCGACGTCACCACCGTCGGTCGAGAACGGCGCGCCAACCCCTTCCTCGTCCCGTTGACGAGGTCTGGCTAGCGGGCAGCCCCGCCTCAGGCCGCGGCCACACCGGGCGGGCGGCTCGTCCAGGTCCGTCCGGATGGATCGGTGAGCGCCAGCGTGCCGTCGGGTTTGAGCTTCTCGGCCCAGCCGGGCTGGTGCCCGACGTGGTGGTGGCGGTTGCACTTGAGCACAAGGTTGGAAAGGCAGGTCGGTCCGTTGTCGAGGACGGGGACGACGTGATGGGCTTCGCACCAGGTGGACGACCGATCACACCCGGGATGGCGGCAGTGGCGGTCGCGCAGGACCAGCGCGGCCCACAGGTTGGCGGGCACGGTGCGGGTGGCGGTGCCGTAGTCCAAGATGCTGGAGCGACCGTCGGTGACGACCCGGTGGACAGCGGCGTCGCAGAGCAGCCGTCGGATGCTGGCCGCGTCGAGAAAGCCGCCGTCCACCAGGCGGCCGGGGACGCCGGACACCAGGGCGTCGTAGTCGATGACGACGTTGAGGTGGGGACGGTGGCGCCCGGCGGGAACGTGGTGCTCGTGATCCAAGAAGAACCGGCACACGTCCACGAGGGCGTCGGCTCGACGCTGGCCCGGAGAGCGAGCCGGCTCTGCCTCGGTGTCCGCCGAGGTGGCCAGACGGAGGGCGGTGGATATGAGCTCGCCCGCTTCGGCGTCGAATGACCCCTCCATCTCCCAGCGTCCCCCCAGCGTCTGGGAGAGGTGCGTGGCCCGAAGGTTTGCCGAGGGTGCCTCCTCCGGCTCGAGCAGCGCGTCGGCCTTGGCCCTCCAAGCCTGCATCGCCAGGGCGGTGTCGCGGGTGGACAGCTCGGCCAGGGCGGGGACCACGGTCGCTTCATGGTCGGCGAACAGCGGGGCGCTGCGGTCGTCGAGGTTGGCCACCACGGCTTGCACCTGACCACC
>JALYHF010000124.1 GCA_030776745.1 Actinomycetota bacterium
GAATGGCACGGAAGGATGCTCCCCCTCGCGGTGGTGTCCATAACTTCGGGCGTTATGGCTGTTGCCATTTGGTGACACTTCGCCGGAGGGGGAAGACCGGCGGCCCCTAGGGGAAGGATCTGGCCGGGCGCAGCTTCCGCCAACTGACAGCGCTCGTGCTGCTCGTCGTGATGCTGGTCTTCATCACCCAGAACCGGCGCAGCACCACAGTCCGCTTCCTCATCCCAGAGACAACGGCGCCGCTGTGGGTGGCGCTGTTCGTGAGCGCGCTGCTGGGAATGGTGGTCGGGGGACTCCTCGCCAGGAGGCGCTGAGAGCGCCCGGATAGGTGCCGGGCCGTCGTGGAGAGTGCGGCCCACGGGCGGCAGGGAAGAAGGCTGACGTGCGAATTGCCCGAGCTGCCTCTGTGGGGGCAACCCTTTGGCGTCGGCGGTGGCCGCTGGTGGTCAGCACTGCCCGGTGCCGTCTACCCGCCCGTGCCGTAGACGTGGTCCGCGGCGTGGCCCGCGGTGCCAAGCAGGACCGCCTCGGAGGGCTTCCTCGTGCTCCTGGGCTGGGCGACGCTCGTCCTTCACGCCGCACCGCACGTGCACCGGCGCCCCGGCCATCCACGGCACCGAGCGAGAGGCGGTTAGGGACCCAGCAGGCTGCTGACCTTCGCCGCGCCGCGACCCACTGAGGAGCACACGACGCCGCTACCGTGGGGCAGGGCTAGCCGGCGCCCCCCCTTTGCTCTTCCTCCTCCGCCCGCTCGGCGCGGGATTCCAGGAAGTAGGCCCCTATGGCCCCAGCCAAGGACGCGAACACCGCAGCGGCGTAGGTCGCAAGCGCGATGGAGAGCACCCGGGCAAGGAGCGAGGTGGGCTCGAACAGCGGGCTGCCGCTCAAGGCCAAGTTGGCGGACCACCACAGAGCATCACCGAGCGAGCCACCGCCCTCCCCACCGCGCCTCCCCTCCACTAGGTACAGGAGCTGGCCGCCGGAGAAGATCACGACGAGAGTGGTGACGGCCAAGAACGCGAGCCGGCCCCCTAGGAGCGAGCGTGCTGTGCCGATGGCTCGGTACGACGAGCCGACCACTCGTGCCGCGGGAAGCACCCGGACCAGCCGGAGCGCCCGTACGATCCTGAGGACCCGAAGGGCGGGTAGCACAAGGAAGAGGACCGACGGCCACCTCCGCCGGAGGAAGCGCAGTGGTTTTCCCGAGACCCAGAGCTTGGCCAGGAACTCGACGACGAAGACCCCCCAGATGAGGGTGCTGGTCAACTCGAGCCGGTCGCGCTGGCTGGTGGGCGCCACGAGCTCGTACGCGACCAGGAGCGCCCATACCAGCGCCAGCACGGCCATAGGGACGTCGAGTCGCTGCTCGAGCACCGCGGCCAGTCGTTCCCGGCGCGTCGGCTCCTGGTCCGGGTCGACATCGATCGTCGGGGGCGTCTCCGTGGCATCGTTCATGGCGCCATGGTGCCAAGGGCTCGCCGGGGCGTTTCGCCGTCGGGCTGCGTTGCCGGCGTGACGCCTCGGGGCCCTGGTTGGCCGACTTGTCCGGCGGCGAGTGGTGCCACCAGCCCGGCGACCCCGGCCGCTCGTCCCTGGCGCACCTTGGATGAGTAGCGCGCGAGCTCGTCTCCGAGCTCGAGCAGCACGGCCGACAGGCCACCCGCGTCGACGACGGCGGCCAGCTCCTCGTGAGCCACGAGCCCGCCGTTGGTGTTCCGTGTGTTCGAGGCCCCAGTGGTCGTGGAGTCGGCCTCGGAAACGGAGCGGACGCCGTGGCAACGCATACGGCCGGTCCTGTCCGCAGCCGACGACCTCCATCGCCCTCGTCGAGTAGCACGCAGAGCGCAAGGGCGTCCCGACCGGGACCGACAAGCCGGCCAGGGGAATTGTGCCTGCTGCGGGGGACGGGACGGTGGGTCTTGTCTGCCAGCTGCTGGCCGAGTCGGCGAGGACGCGCGCAAGCCACCGCCATGATCGGCGATCGACGTGATCCTCACGCCCTCCACTCCCTGATCTGACGGCCCGGAAGCTCAGCTACTGCACCTGGCCCACGGCGCCGCACCCGACGCCGGCAATCAGGTCTTCTGGAGGTTCAGGTAGAAGAGGGCGCCGCCAGCCACGATCACCAAGAGGGCGACGATCAGCAGCCACGTGGGACCCACCGCGGCCGCAAGAATCCCGACGCCCACCCCGAGGCCAACGACCAGCATCGGCGCCCACATCGTCCTCTTCATAGGTGGTGGCTCCTCTCATCCCGGCACTCAAACCTGCCCTCTTACTGTTGCCTAGGAGAGGCTGCTACAAGCGGTCTGCCGACATCGTTACGTCGTTGTTACGAGGACAAGCACTGGCCGTGAAGGCGCCGTCGTGCCGGCGGCGGGTGCTGGTCCTGCGGGCGTCGTGCCGCCCGTCGGAAGCGACAGCGGTGCGGGGGTGGTGGGTACAGCCAGGTCCACCCTCCTGGGACTGCGCCTCCCGCGGGGTGCCGTCGTGGGCCAGCGGAACGATTTGGCGCTGCGGCTGTGGTCGCGTCGGCGAGTCATTCCCCTTCGCGCAGCAGGCGCCCTCTCCACCACCCGTGCATCCAACGAGGATGTGGAAGTGTTTACGACAGCCGTCGAGCCCGCACCAGCTCGGGCTGCCCTGCTGCAGCACGGATCTCCCCCCTGTGCTCGCTTACGAGTCCGCAGAGTCGCGATCTTCGCCATGCCGGCGGCGGCGCGCGAGCGGGATCGCGAACCAGGCGAATCCAGCCAGCAGGGCGACGATGCCGGCGAGGGATACGGCCGCCGTGCCGGCGTAGAGCACGTCGGTCACGAGGAAGACGACTGCCACGAGCGCGGTGCCAAGCAGGACCACTGCCGCGACCGCCTGCCGGGTAGTGGTCGCGATCATCTGCTGCTTATCGTACGGACGTCCACGAAGCCGGTGGTACGCGACCTCGCCGATCAAGAAGACCATCGCCAGGGCGGTCGACAGGAACGCGATGAAGAAGGCAGTGCGCTGCGCCTCTGAAAGAGAGCCGAACCGAGCGGTGAAGGGCAGGCTCAGCAGGAAGGCGAAGAGCACCGTGACGCCCGGGAGGACCACGCGGAGCTCGTTCAACAGCTCCTGGAGCTCTCGATTCTCGTCCCGTCCCTGGTCGTCCACCGGCACCCCGCATCCAACACCCGGACCGCGACTGGCCCGTACACCAGCGTTATCACCAAGGGGTCCAGTTTGAGCCTCGCGCCCAGGAGGTGTCCGCATACGCCGCGCTCCCTTCTCGACGTCCTCGACGGTGATGCGTCCTTGTCGAGATTCGGGCATACGTCCTCGTCGTTGCGAGCACCGGTTGACGGTTGCTCGGTGCGCAGCTCTTTGTCACCCTGCGTGGCGACGCCCTCGGGGCGCCTCGGTACAGGGCATGCAGAGCAAGGCTGTCGCTCGGCGAGGAGCCAAGCGCAGTCCTGGTGCGCGCTCAGCTCGGTGACGCTGGGGCGTTGAGTGCAGCGGCGGTGTTGGGGGCGGGGCGGCCTGCTTGCGCATCGCCGGACGCGAAGGCTGCGCCGATGGCTCTGCAGGCGTCCACCGCTTCCTTGGCCAACTCCGGGTGGATGCCGAGGTGGAAGGTCCTGGACGCCGCCCGACCTGGACCGGTAGCCGACCCTGGTGAGGATGTGACCCAGCCGGGACCAGCGCGTCGTCACAACTCTGTCACGACCTGCGC
>JALYHF010000125.1 GCA_030776745.1 Actinomycetota bacterium
GACCGCATTCGGGCCCGGGAGGTGCGCCTCGTCGACGCCGACGGGACGCAGCTAGGCATCAAGCCGCTGCCGGAGGCCCTTTCCATCGCCCGGGAGGCAGACCTGGACCTCGTCGAGGTCGCACCCATGGCGAACCCACCCGTCTGCCGGATCATGGATTACGGCAAGTTCAAGTTTGATGCCGCCCAGCGGGCCAAGGAGTCGCGGCGCAAGACCACCAACGTGAGCATCAAGGAGATGAAGTACCGGCCGAAGATCGGGCCCGGCGACTTCGAGACCAAGACCCGCCAGGTGGGCAAGTTCCTCAACCAGGGCCACAAGGTGAAGATCACGATCATGTTCCGAGGCAGGGAGATGAGTCACCAAGAGCTCGGGCTCAAGATCCTGCAGCGGGTGGCCGAGGAGGTGGGCCCGGTGGCCAAGGTGGAGGCGGCACCCAAGGTGGACGGCCGGAACATGATCATGGTCCTGGCCCCGGACAAGCGGGCCCAACAAGCGGCCGGCCAACCCTCGAAGTCCGAGGCGGCGGGCACCAACGGGACGCCGGAGGCGGCACACCGGCCCGTCGGTGCCGGCGAGACACGAGAGGGCTGAGCACATGCCGAAGATGAAGACGGATCGAGGAGCGGCCAAGCGCTTCAAGGTCACCGGTACCGGCAAGATCCGCCGACGCAAGGCGTTCCGGTCGCACCTGCTGGAGAAGAAGTCCTCGGTGCGCACCCGCCGCCTCGCCCGCGACGCCGAGATCATCGGAGGCGACCTCAAGCAGGTGAAGCGCCTGCTCGGGCGCTGACCGCCGCGGGCTGGCCCGTTCGGGCCGCCCGTCCCGTCCCCAACTGATCACCGCGAGAGCTACGAAAGGAACACCATGGCCAGGGTCAAGCGTTCGGTCCATGCCAAGAAGCACCGTCGCGCCATCCTGGAGCAGGCCCAGGGCTATTACGGCAACAAGAGCCGGACCTTCCGCGCCGCCAACGAGCAGGTCATGCACTCGCTCCAGTACGCCTACCGCGACCGGCGCGCCCGCAAGGGCGACTTCCGCCAGCTGTGGATCCAACGCATCAACGCGGCCGCCCGTCAGCACGGGATGAGCTACAGCCGCCTTATCTCGGGACTGCGCGCCGCCGGCGTCGAGGTCGATCGAAAGGTGCTGGCCGACATCGCGGTCACCGATCCGCCCGCCTTCGCCAAGCTGGTCACGCTGTCGCTGGGGGCGCCCTCGGCCCAGGTGGACGGCCCCCCGAGCCGGCCGGGGGAGGCCCACGCCTCCTGAGTGGGAAGGGGCTGGCCTACCGCCACCAGAAGGTCCAGCGGCTCCGGCGCCTGGTGGGGCGCCGCAGCGTCCGCCAGGCCGAGCGGGCCTTCGTCGTCGAAGGGGCGAAGGTGCTCTCCGAGGCCGTCGGGGCCGGCGTGCCCATCGAGGCCGTCTTCGCCGCTCCGGGGGCACCGGCCGAGGTCCTCGAGGCCGCCAGCCGTGCCGGAGCCCGGATCTACGAGCTGGCGCCGGGGGTCGTGGAACGGGTGGCCGACACGGTCAGCCCTCAGCCGGTCATGGCCATCGTGGCGTACGTGGGGGTCCCGCTGGACACGCTGGCCGATGCCTCCCTGCTGGTTGTCTGCGTCGACGTGCGCGATCCCGGCAACGCCGGCACGGTGCTGCGAAGCGCCGAGGCCGCGGGAGTCGACGGGGTAATCTGCTGCGGGGGCTCGGTCGACGTGTACAACCCCAAGACGGTGCGGGCGTCGGCCGGTGCGTTGTTCCACGTCCCCGTCGTTGCCGGAGGGGACGCCGTGGAGGTCCTGGAGCGGATCGGTGACTGGGGCCTTCGCCGCTACGGCGCCGTCCCGAGATCGGGGCGGGACTACGCCACCACCGATCTTCGGGCGCCATGCGCCCTGGCGCTGGGCAACGAGGCCACCGGTCTGCCCGGGGCGGTGGCCGCCACCCTCGACGACAGGATCACCATCCCCATGGCCGGGCGCTCGGAGTCGCTGAACGTCGGCATGTCGGCGGCCGTGCTGTGCTTCGAAGCGGCCCGTCAGCGCAGGATGGCAAGGGCGGGCTGAGTGTTCGACCACCTGCCCGACGCCGTTCTCCGCCTCGACGCCGACGGGCGGGTGTCCGCCGCCAACCGAAGGGCCGAGACGCTCACGGGCTACGGCTGCGAGGCGTTGGTCGGCCTCGGCGCGGCCGTCCTCCGGCCGCGGGCCAAGGACGGCCGAGCCCTCCTCGACGGCGGGTGGCACCCGTCGGCCCGGCTCCGATCGGTGCGTCTGCTCCCCGAGCAGGAGGTGGTGATCCGACGGGCCGACGGGCAGGACGTGGCGACCTACCTCACCGGCACGTTCCTTCGCGGCGACGACGGCTCGCTGCAGGGTGCCGTGGTGTGCCTGCGCCCGGCCGGCGCCCGGGGGCACCAGTCCATCACCGGCATGGAGATCGTCTCCACCGTGAGCCACGAGCTGCGCTCGCCCCTGACCTCGGTGAAGGGCTACACCAGCCTCCTGCTCAACCGCTGGGACCGCCTGCCTGACGAGCAGAAGCGGATGATGCTCGAACAGGTCCACCACGACGCCGACCGGGTCACCCGCCTCATCACCGAGCTGCTCGACATCAGCCGTCTCGAATCGGGGCGGCTGGTCCTTCGTCGCCAGATGGTCGACCTCCCCGCCGTGGCCGCCTCGGTCATCGAGAAGGTCCGCATGGAGTACCCGGAGCTCGACTGCACCGTGTCCTTCCCGCTCCCGTTCCCGGCGGTGTACGCCGATCCGGACAAGGTCGAGCAGGTGCTTACCAACCTGGTGGAGAACGCCTGCAAGTACGCCTCGCCCACCGGCATGACCCTGCAGGGCTCCGTGGGCGACGGTCAGGTGGCCGTGGCCGTCCAAGACCAGGGCGAGGGGTTCCCCGAGCACGACCTGGCCAAGGTGTTCACCAAGTTCTTCCGGCGGGCGGAGACGAGGCCCACCGGCTCGGGGCTCGGGCTGTGGATCAGCAGGGGACTGGTGGAGGCCCACGGAGGGTCGCTCGAGGCCAGCTCCGTGCTGGGCAAGGGATCGCGGTTCCGCTTCACGTTGCCCCTGGTCGACCTCGAGGAGGTCCACGGCTGATGGGCCCCGACCAGGTCGCCGGCATCGAGGCCCGGGCCAGCGCGCTGCTGGCCACGGCACGAACCACGGAGGAGCTGCGCGCCGCCGAGGCCGAGGTGTTCGGCCGGCGCTCCGAGCTGTCGGCCGTCAACAAGCGCCTGGGAGCGCTCTCGCCCGACGAGCGCCGTCACGTGGGCCGGCTGGTCAACGAGGCGCGGGGACGCCTGGAGGCCGTGGCCGAGGCCCGCCGGGCCGAGCTGGAACAGGCCGAGCGCCAGGCCCGGCTCGAGGCCGATCGGCTCGACCTCACCGAGGTGCTGTCCGGCCCGAGGCGCGGCCACCGCAACCTGGTCTCGCAGACGCGCGACGAGCTGGAGGACGTGTTCGTGGGAATGGGCTACACCGTCGCCGAGGGGCCGGAGGTGGAGACCGACTGGCACAGCTTCGAGGCGCTGAACTTCCCCAAGGACCATCCGGCCCGGAGCGGCTTCGACACCTTGTACCTGGACTGGGGCGAGCCCGAGTCGACGCTGCTGCGCCCGCACACCTCCCCGGTGCAGATCCGGGTTATGCAGACCCAGCCCCCGCCCATCTACTCGGTGATGCCGGGGAAGTGCTACCGCAAGGACACTCCCGACGCCCGCCACGTGCCGTCATTCAGCCAGATCGAGGGCCTGGTGGTGGACCGGGGGATCACCTTCGGCGACCTCGCCGGGACCATCGAGACCTTCACCGGGGCCTACTTCGGCCCGGCCATCCACTCCCGGCTGCGACCGGCCTACTTCCCGTTCACCGAGCCGTCGGCCGAGTTCGAGGTCACCTGTGCCATCTGCGAAGGAGCCGGCTGTCGGACCTGCTCGGGCACGGGCTGGATCGAGCTGGGCGGCTGCGGCATGGTGCACCCCAACGTGTTGGCGGCGGTGGGGATCGACGCCGAGGACTGGGCCGGGTTCGCCTTCGGATTCGGCATCGACCGCTGCGCCCAGGTGCGCCACGGCCTCACCGACATGCGAGCCCTGCTCGAGAACGACATCCGCTTCATCTCGCAGTTCTGAGATGACCTGACCGGCGGCACCGACGGGGCGCTCGCCTACATTTCCTCCCGATGCTCGTACCGCTGTCCTGGCTCCGTGACTTCGCGCCCTTCGGCGCCGACGCCGTGGCGTTGGCGGAGACCTTCGACGACCTCGGCATGGTGGTGGAGGGCATCGAGCGGGTGGGAGAGGGCCTCGACGGCGTGATCGTGGCCCGGGTGCTCGAGGTGCGCCCCCATCCCGGCGCCGACCGAGTCCGTCTGGCCGACGTGGACACCGGCGACGGGGAAGCCCGCCAGGTCGTGTGTGGAGCACCCAACGTGGCCGCCGGGCAGCTGGTCCCCCTGGCCACGGTGGGCTCCGTCCTCCCCGGCGACTTCGAGGTGGGCCGCCGCCGGGTGCGGGGAGAGTGGTCCGAGGGGATGATCTGCTCGGCCCGGGAGCTGGCCTTGGGGGAGGACGCCGAGGGCATCATGGTTCTGCCCGAAGGCCTCGACGTGGGCGCGCCCTTCGCCGACGCCCTGGGCATCGGCACCGATGTCGTCTACGACCTCGCCATCGAGGGCAACCGCCCCGACGCCATGTCGGTCGCCGGTGTGGCCCGCGACGCGGCCGCTCGCCTCCGCCTCCCCTTCGCCGTCCGCCACCACCCCGTGGAGGAAGGGGCACCGCCAGCCGCCGACCTGGCGGCGGTGGCCGTCGAATGCCCGGATCTGTGCCCTCGCTTCACGGCTCGCGTCCTCTCCGCCGTCGAGGTCCGTCCTTCTCCCGCCTGGATCGTGCGCCGGCTCACGCTGGCCGGCATGCGGGCCATCAGCAACGTGGTCGACGCCTCCAACTACGTGATGTTGGAGCTGGGCCAGCCCACCCACCCCTACGACTTGGACCTGCTTCCCGGTGCCGGCCTCCTGGTGCGCCGGGCCCGTCCCGACGATGTCCTCGTCACCCTCGACGGCGTGGAGCGACGGTTCGGCTTCGACGGTGACTGCCTGATCTGCGACGCCACCGGCGCCCCGGTGGGCATCGGCGGCATCATGGGCGGCGCCTCCTCGGAGATCTCCGAGGCGACCAGGCGCGTGCTGCTCGAAGCCGCCTACTTCACACCGATGGCGATCGCCCGCACCTCGAAGCGGCTGGGACTGCGCAGTGAGGCCTCGGCCCGCTTCGAGCGGGGATGCGACCCCCAGGGCATCGACGCCGCCGTGGCCCGGTTGTGCGCGCTGCTCGAGACCGCCGAGGTGGCGGCCGGGATGCTCGACGTCTCCAACCTCCCGCCGCCGCCGCCGCCCATCCGCCTTCGCACGGCCAGGGTGAACGCCCTCCTCGGCACGTCCCTGGACGACGGGCAGGTCCGCTCCTACCTCGAGCCGATCGGCTTTCAGGCCGTCCCCGCCGGCCCCGGCGTGCACGAGGTGGCCGCGCCTTCGTTCCGGCCCGACGCCACGGCCGAGATCGACCTGGTGGAGGAGGTGGCCCGCCACCACGGGTACGGCCGGATCGCTCGGACCGTTCCGAGGAGCCCCCAGGTCGGTGCCCTCACGCCCTACCAGCGGGCGCGCCGGCGCCTGGGCGAGGTGCTGGCCGGGGCCGGGGTGAGCGAGGCCTCGTCCTCGCCGCTGGTGGCGCCCGGGGACCACGAGCGGGCCGGCCTGGAGGGCGACACCATCGAGGCCGTCGACCCGCTGGCCCGCGAGGAGTCGGTCCTGCGCACGTCCCTCCTGCCCGGGATGCTCAAGGCCGTGGCCTACAACGGCTCCCACCGCAACCCGGACGTGGCCCTGTTCGAGATCGGCCACGTCTTCCTCGCCCGTCCCGGCGAACGCCGCCAACTGCCCGACGAGCGGGAGATGGTGGGGGTGGCCCTGGCCGGTCCCGCGGCGGGGGCACCGGCGGCCAAGCGGGTCCTCGACGTGGTGGTGGACGGCCTGCGCCGGGAGGGGGAGACCCGGCTGGAGGCCTCCACCGCCCCGGGCCTGCACCCCACCCGGACGGCTCGGATCCACCTCGGTGACCGGGTGGCGGGCTTGGTGGGCGAGGTGGACCCCGAGGTGGCGGAGGCCTTCGGGATCGAAGGCCGCGTCGGCTGGATCGAGGCCGACCTGGCCGTGCTGCTCCCCACCAGGCGCACCTACGTCCAGGCCCGGCCGATCAGCAAGCTGCCGTCGAGCGACGTCGACCTCGCCTTCGTGGTGCCCGACACCTCCCCGGCGGCCGTCGTCGAGGCCACGCTGCGCGCCGCCGCCGGCGATCTCCTGGCCGACCTGCGCCTGTTCGACGTCTTCCGCGACCCCCGGCTGGGCCCGGGGGCGCGCAGCCTGGCCTACCGGCTGCGTCTCCAGGCCCTCGACCACACGCTCACCGACGCCGAGATCGGCGAGGTGCGCCTTCGCTGTGTGCAGGCGGTGGAATCGGCCCACGGCGCTCTCCTCCGCCGCTGACGCTGCATGGGTATGCAATGCCGTGTATGATGAGCGGGTGCTGACGGTCGCCGTCTTCGGTGCCTCCGGCTACGCCGGCGTCGAGCTCCTCCGCCTGTGCGCCCGGCACCCGGCGCTGCGGGTGGTGGTGGCCACGGCCGAGACCCAGGCCGGCACTCGGGCGGCGGACCTGTACCCGAGCCTGGACGCGGCGTTCCCCGACCTGGTCTTCGCCCCGAGCGACCCTTCCGCCGCCGACGGCGTGGACCTGGTCTTCCTGGCCCTGCCCCACGGCGCCTCCCAGCAGCTGGTGCCGGACCTGCGCAAGCGGGTGGGCAAGGTCGTCGACCTGGCCGCCGACTTCCGGCTCAAGGACCCAGGGCTGTACCCGCAGTGGTACGGCGAGGACCACGCCGCTCCGGGCCTGCTCGGCGAGTTCGCCTACGGCATCCCCGAGCTGTTCCGCCACGAGCTCGAGGGCGCCGATCTCGTCGCCGCCGCCGGCTGCTACGTGACGGCGGCGGCCCTGGCCCTGGCCCCGCTGGTACGGGCCGGGGCCATCGAGCCCCGCGGGGTCATCGTCGACGCCGCCAGCGGCCTGTCCGGGGCGGGCCGGGCCCTGCGCCACAGCAGCCACTTCGCCACGGTGAACGAGGACTTCACCGCCTACGGCCTGCTGGACCACCGCCACACACCCGAGATGGAGCAGGCCACCGGGGCCCAGCTGCTGTTCACGCCGCACCTGGCGCCCATGACCCGCGGGATTCTGGCCACCTGCTACGCCCGGCCCGCCTCCGGCGGACCAGCCGACCCCCTCCAGGTGCTCCACGACTTCTACCGGGACGACGACTTCGTCGTGGTCGGCGGGAGGCCCCCGTCCACCAAGGCGACCTACGGCTCCAACTGCGCGCTCCTCACCGCCCGCCACGACGAGCGCACCGGCTGGGTCCTCGTCCTGTGCGCCCTCGACAACCTGGTGAAGGGCGCCTCGGGCCAGGCCGTCCAGTGCGCCAACCTGGCCCTGGGGCTGCCGGAGGCCACCGGTCTCCCGCTGGTCGGCCTCTACCCGTGAGCCGAAGGGGGCTCGGCTGATGAGCGTCACCGCCGCCGAGGGCTTCGTGGCCAGCGGGGTGGCCTGTGGCATCAAGGACTCGGGGCGGCCGGACCTGGCCCTGGTCGCCGCCGACGGCGACCAGCCCGTGGCCGCCGCCGCCGTGTTCACCTCCAACCTGGCCGCCGCCGCCCCGGTCGAGGTCTCCCGCCGTCACCTCGGGGCCACCGCGGGGCGGGCCCGCGCCGTGGTGCTCAACAGTGGCAACGCCAACGCGGCCACAGGGGAGCGGGGGCGGGCCGACGCCCTGGAGATGAGCGACGGCGTGGCCCGCGCCCTCCCGGGGCCGGCTGCGCCCGTGGAGGTCCTGGTGTGCTCCACCGGCCTGATCGGCATCCCCCTGCCGATGGGCCCCATCCGCCGGGGCATCCCCGGCCTGGTCGCCGCCCGATGCCGCCAGGGGGCACAGGCGGCGGCGGAGGCCATCTTGACCACCGACACCCGCGCCAAGCAGGTGGAGGTCCACGGGCGGGGCGCCTTCACCGTGGGCGGCATGGCCAAGGGCGCCGCCATGCTCGCCCCCGACATGGCCACCATGCTGGCCGTGCTGACCACCGACGCCGAAGTCGACCCGGTGGCGCTGCGGGCCTCGCTGGCCCGGGCCGCCGAGCGCTCCTTCAACGTCTTGTCGGTGGACGGCTGCACCTCGACCAACGACACCGTGGTCGTGCTGGCCAGCGGCCGAGGAGGCCGGCCGGACCACGACGACTTCGCCGACGCCCTGGAGCGAGCCTGCCGGGACCTCGCCGAGCAGATGGCGGGGGACGCCGAGGGCGCCACCAAGGTGGTCCGCGTCGAGGTCACCGGGGCCGGCTCGGACGCCGAGGCCCGCACGGCCGCCCGCAAGGTCGCCCAGAGCCAGCTGGTGAAGTGCTCGCTCTTCGGCGAGGATCCCTACTGGGGGCGGGTGGTGAGCGAGCTGGGATCGGCCGGCGTCGACTTCGACCTCGACCGGGTGTCGGTTTCCTATGGGGGGGTGGCGGTGTGCCGCGACGGCCGACCCTCGGCCCACGACGCCCTCGCCGTCCAGGCCCACCTGCGTCAGCGCCACGTCACCGTCAGCGCCGACCTCGGGCTGGGCCCGGGCCGGGGTGCCATCCTCACCAACGACCTGACCCACGCCTACGTGGACGAGAACATGAGGACGTCGTGAGGGCGCAGGAGAAGGCGGCGGTGCTGGCCGAGTCCCTGCCCTACATCCGGCGCTTCTGGGGCAAGGTCATCGTCATCAAGTACGGCGGCAGCGCCATCGGGGAGGGCGACGCCCTCGTGCCCTTCGCCCAGGACGTCGCCCTCATGCGCTCGGTCGGCATGCTCCCCGTGGTGGTGCACGGTGGGGGTCCCCAGATCGGGACGCTGATGGCCCGCCTGGGCAAGGTGCCCGAGTTCCGCGACGGGCTGAGGGTCACCGACGCCGAGACGCTCGAGATCGCCCGCATGGTCCTGGTGGGCAAGGTGAACCGCGACTTCGTCAGCGCCATCAACGTCCACGGGCGCCTGGCCGTCGGCCTGTCGGGAGAGGACGCCGGCCTCATGACCGCCAGCGCCCGGGCACCCGAGCTCGGCTTCGTAGGAGACGTGGCCGCCGTGAACCCCTCCATCGTCGAGCGGCTCCTGGCCGAGGAGCTCGTCCCGGTGATCGCCACCATCGCCTCGGGCCCGGACGGTCAGGCCTACAACGTCAACGCCGACACTGCCGCCGGAGCCATCGCCGAGGCGCTGGGCGCCGAGAAGCTCGTCTACCTCACCGACGTCGAGGGGTTGCGCCGGGACGTGTCCGACACCTCCACCTTGTTGAGCACGGTGTCGTGCTCTCAGCTGGAGGGGATGATCGCCGACTCGTCGGTGAGGGCCGGGATGATCCCCAAGGCGGTGGCGTGCATCCGCGCCGTCCGGGCCGGGGTGGGCCACGCCCACATCCTCGACGGCCGCGTCCCCCACGCCCTGCTCCTGGAGGTCTTCACCCCTGAGGGCGTGGGGACGATGGTGAACGCCGACGGCCCGCCCGAGACGCCCGAGACGCCCGAGACGCCCGAAGGTCCCCCTGGAGCGTCGGCCGGGCCCCAGGGGCGGAGCGAGGGCCTGGTCCTGTCCGAGCCGGAATGAGCACGCCACCGAGCTACGTCGACCGGGCGCCGAGCCGGTCGTTCCTCATGAGCACCTACCCGCCGCCGCCGGTGACCTTCGTGCGGGGCCAGGGCACCCTGTTGTGGGACGAGGCCGGGCGGCGGTACCTCGACTTCGTCTCGGGGGTCGCCGTCACGTCGCTGGGCCACGCCCACCCGGCCGTGGCCGAGGCCGTGTCCCAGCAGGCGCGGACGCTCCTGCACGTCTCCAACCTGTACGGCACCCGGGTGGGGCCCGAGGTGGCGGCCACGCTCGACCGGCTGCTAGGTGGGCCGGAGGGGAAGGTCTTCTTCTGCAACTCCGGCGCCGAGGCCAACGAGTGCGCCATCAAGCTGGCCCGCAAGTGGGCCGGCTCCTCGGGCACGGGGCCGAGGAGCCGGGGGGCGCACGCCGTGGTGAGCGCCTACGGGTCGTTCCACGGGAGGACGCTGGCCACCCTCCACGCCACCGGCCAGCCCGAGAAGCACGAGCCGTTCCAGCCCCTCCCCGAGGGGTTCCGCCACGTGGGGTGGTGCGACGTGGACGCCCTGGACGCCGCCGTGGACCCCTCGGTGGTGGCCGCCGTGCTCCTCGAGCCGGTTCAGGGAGAGGGTGGGGTGAACGTGGCCACCCCGGAGTTCTTGGCGGCGGCCCGTCGGATCTGCGACGAGCGAGGGGTGCTGCTCGTCCTGGACGAGGTCCAGACCGGGCTGGGCCGCACCGGGCGGTGGTTCGGCTTCGAGCACTACGGCGTGCAGCCCGACGTGGTCACCCTGGCCAAGGCCTTGGGCAACGGCGTGCCCATCGGCGCCTGCTGGGCCCGCACCGAGGTGGCCGACGCCTTCGTCCCCGGAGACCACGGGACCACGCTGGGCGGCCAGCCCCTGGCCGCGGCGGCCGCCCGGGCCGTGCTGCGGGTGATGGAGGAGCTGGACGTGCCCTCGCTGGCGGCGGCCGCCGGCGCCCGGCTCGGTGCCGCCCTGTCGGCCCTGCCCGGCG
>JALYHF010000126.1 GCA_030776745.1 Actinomycetota bacterium
GGCGCCGGCGGCCGGCCCCCCCCGTCCGGGCGGCCGGCGCCGGCGAGGATCTGGGGCAGGCGGTCGACCACATCCGAGAGATCCGCGGGCTCTCCGCCGGCCCGGCGGCGAAGGTCGACCTCGACGATGTCGAGACGTCCTTGGACGAGGCGGCGCAGGTAGGAGACCGCCACCTCCACCTCCTGGCACTCGGCCTTGCGCCTGCGCAGCTCCGGCAGCGGAAGGCGCTCCAGGCCCTCGAGATAGTCCTCGGCGAGGAGGCGGTCGAGGTCGAGGGCGCCGTTCTGCATCCGGCTCATAGCGTACCGCCCTGCCCCTGAGCCGGCTCCCACGTCGCCCAAGGTGAGGGCGGGCCGGCTCAGCCGATCCGGCCGGCCCGCCGCCGAGGGTGGTAGCGGTACACGGGCCGGCCGTGGACCTCGTGGACGAAGCCGAACACCCGGCTGTCCGTGCTGCTGGCGGGGTTGTCGCCGGCCACCGTCAGGCGACCGTCGTGCGCCGTCATCACCCGTTTGACCAGGAGACGGGTGCGCAGACGGGGGTCGGCCACGACGACCAGCGCGCCCGGGCGGGCCCGGCGGCGGCGGACGACGAGCAGCCGGTCCCCCGCCAGTAGGGTTGGCCGCATGCTGTCACCCTCCACCTCCACACGGCGGAGAAGGCGCCCGGCCATGACGGCCAGCAGGGCGCTGCCGGCCCCGAAGGCGGCAGGCAGCCGCAGTGCCCGTTTCGAGCGAAGGAGCATCTTCATGACCATTCTGTCCCGACTGCTGGAGCTGTCCGACCGCGTGAGCCGCCCTGTCGCCGTTCGGGCCCACTGTGATCTTCCCTGTGGGGTCTACGACCCGGCCCAGGCCCGGATCGAGGCGGAGTCGGTGAAGGCCATCCAGGAGAAGTACCAGGGCTCGGACGACCCGGTCTTCCGTGACCGGGCCATCCAGATCAAGGAGGAGCGAGCCGACCTGGTCAAGCACCACCTGTGGGTGCTGTGGACGGACTACTTCAAGCCGAACCACCTCGAGCAGTACCCGGACCTGCACCAGCGGTTCTGGGAGGCCACCAAGCTGGCCGGCGACTCCAAGCGCAGCGAGGACCCTGCCCAGGGTCAGCAGCTCCTCGACGCCATCGCCGAGATCGACGCCCTCTTCTGGGAGACCAAGAAGTAGGCCCGCGGGGCCCCCGCCGCCGCCCCCGCTCGACACCTGTCCTCCAGGGCGACTGGCTACGCTCGGCGCCCGGCCGGCGCCCTGCCGGCGAGAGCGGGGGCTTCGATGGAGATCTTCACCCAGGAGGGCGGCGTCATCCTGTCTCGCTGGGGCCACTACCTGGCCGGCGTGACATGGGTCGGCCTGCTCTACTACTTCAACTTCGTGCAGGCGCCCTCCTTCGCCCACCTCGAAGCCGGTGCCCGCGCCGAGGTCCTCGAAAAGCTCGTGCCGAGGGCCCTGTGGTGGTTCCGCTACGCCGCCGTCCTCACGGTGCTCACCGGCATCTCGATCCTCGCCTTCCAGGAGAACCTCGGGGCCGACTACTTCAAGACCGCGCCGGGGATCAGCATCTCCACGGGGATCCTGCTGGCACTGGTGATGTTCGCCAACGTCTGGATGGTCATCTGGCCGAAGCAACGAAGCGTCATCGCCGCATCACGGACGGCGGGCGGGGCCCCGGCCGATCCCGCCACCGCTCGAGCCGCCCGCATGGCGCTCCTGGTCTCGCGCACCAACACCGTGCTGTCCATCCCGATGTTGTGGTTCATGGGAGTGACCAGCCACTTCGCCGGCAGCTTCGAGCTCACCCCGGAGGGCGGCGAGCGGGCGTTGTACTGGCTGATCACGCTGGCCCTGGTGGCTGCGCTCGAGCTCAACGCCCTCGGCGTCATCGGGGGAACCGGCCAGGGACCGACCAAGACCTATCTGGAGACCCACAAGCACGCCGTCCTCGCCGGCCTCGCGCTCTGGGCCGTCTTCGTCGTCGTGTGGGAGGCGATCTTCTAGATGGCGACGGCGGCGGCCAGAGCCCACAGCGGGCCCAACAGCAACAAGGAGTCGAGGCGGCGCAGAGCAGGGACCCGCCGCCTACGGTCGCCGAGGAGCGCGCAACCGAGGTAAGGCCCTAGGGGTGCCAGCACCGCGGCCAGGGCACCCAACAGCCACGGTGCCGCCGCCGGGAAGGGCGGTACGAAGACGGCGGCAACGGCCAGGGTGACGGCTCCGATGCTGGCGATCCCGGCGGCGGGCCCTTCCCACGCCGTGGTGGCGCCGGAGCCCACCACGTAGGCGCTGGCGTCGTGCACGCTGGCGAAGGCCAACAGGACCAGAGCCGGTATCAGGCCGTCGCCCCGCAGCAGCACGGGTGCGGCACCGGCCAGGCCGAGCGCCCCGGCGATGGCCAGCGTGAGGGCGGGGTCGGTGTGCCTGCCCCCCGGCACGAGGGCGTTGCCGAAGGCGGCCAGGCCCACGAGGGTGACGACCACGGCGGTGGCCACCGGCCCTCCGGCGCCCGCCACGGTGATCAGGCCGGCTCCCGCTCCGGCCAGCAGCGCCGCCGGTCGGCGGGAGCGACGGCGCCATGACG